>JAUWZH010000170.1 GCA_030615435.1 Candidatus Brocadiaceae bacterium
GTTGCTGCATCTTATGTAGCAATAACAGCGCCCCATTTCGATTTGTTCTCCAGGGACGGGGCGCCCTTTTTATGCCTCTGATTTTCGCCTTTTTTCTCAAACCGCGCGCACATTTCTCTCAAACCGCGCGCACATGACCACCCCCTGAGCGGCATTGACAGGGCCCCTTCCCGCTGATAAGGTACGCAGGGGAGGCGGCGCCTCCTCCTCGACCTCCGGCAACCCCTCGGGGCGGGCATGGCGAAGTCAGAATCCACTCCCGTGATGCGCCAGTATCTGGCCTTCAAGAACAAGCACCGGGATGCCGTGCTGCTTTTCCGGATGGGGGACTTCTACGAGATGTTCTTCGAGGACGCCAAGACCGCCGCCCGGGTGCTCGGTCTCGCCCTGACAAGCCGGGAGAAGGGTGAGGGCGCCGTGCCGATGGCCGGGTTCCCGCATCATTCGGCCGATAACTACATCAAGCGCCTCATCCAGGCGGGCCACCGGGTCGCCGTCTGCGAGCAGGTGCAGGACCCCCGCCAGGCCAATGGGCTGGTGGAGCGCGACGTGACGCGCGTCATAACCGCCGGCACGATCACCGAGGAGGACATCCTCGACCGCCGGGCCAACAACTTCCTGGCAGCCGTCTGCCAGGCGGACGGCGGGTTCGGCCTGGCCTGGGTTGACCTGTCCACGGGGGGCTTCGAGCTGGAAGACGTGGCGCCGGGGGGGCTCGCCGACAGCCTGAGGCGGCTCTCGCCGGCCGAGTGTCTCCTGCCGGAGGCCGAGGCCGACGGGCCGGACGAGCGCCACCCGGCCCTCGCAGAGCTGGGTGCAGAGTGCCTCATCACGCGCCGCCCGCCATGGGAGTTTTCGCAGCAAGACGCCCGTCGCCGCCTCAACGAGCAATTCGGCACGGCGACCCTGGACGGCTTCGGCTGCGAAGGAATGGGACCGGCCATCGGGGCGGCCGGGGCGGTGCTGTCCTACCTGCAGGAAACCCAGAATGGAAAGCTCGCCCACATCACCCGCATTGCGCCGTTCCGCAGCGCCCAATACCTGATTCTGGACAGGACGACCCAGCACTCCCTGGAGCTGGTGAGGACGATGCGCGGCTCCGACCAGGAGGGCAGCCTGCTGGCGGTGCTGGACGCCACGCAGACCTCCCCGGGGGCGCGCCTGCTGCGCCGCTGGCTCCTCACCCCGCTGAAGGACAAGGACGGGATCGAGGCGAGGCTGGACGCGGTGGAGGAGCTGCTCTCCCAACCGGCGCTGCGCCGACAGTTGGCCGAGTCCCTTCGGGGCATCTACGACATCGAGCGTCTGACCACCAAGGTCTCCTGCGCTCGGGCCAACGCCCGGGACCTCGTGGCCCTTCGCAGCTCACTGGAGCAGGTGCCGGCGCTCATCGAGGAACTCGCCGGCGCCGAGTGCAAGCTTCTCAGCGCGCTGAGGGAACGCCTCGATCCCCTGCCGGAGGTCGCGGGGCTTATCGCCGGCGCCATCCACTCCGATCCCCCGGCCACGCTGACGGAAGGCGGGATCATCCGCGACGGCCACAGCCCGGAGCTGGACGAACTGCGCCAGACCACCCGCGAGGGCAAGGGATGGCTCGCCCGCTTCGAGGCGCAGGAGGGCCGGCGCACGGGCATCCCGTCCCTGAAAGTCGGCTTCAACAGGGTCTTCGGCTATTACATCGAGGTCACCAACGCGCATCGGGACAGGGTGCCCGAGAACTACATGCGCAAGCAGACCTTGAAGAACGCCGAGCGCTACATCACCCCGGAACTCAAGGAGTGGGAGTCGAAGGTGCTCAGCGCGGCCGACCGGGCGGTGGAACTGGAGCAGGAGCTCTTCCACCAGGTGCGCCGGGAAGTGGGTTCGCACGCCGCCAGGCTCCAGCGCACCGCCGGGGCGGTGGCCGAGTTGGACGTGCTGCTTTCCCTGGCCACCACCTCGGCCCAGCGCGGCTACGTGCGCCCGACCATGTCGGAAGGGACCGAACTGTGCATTCGGGACGGCCGCCACCCCGTTCTGGAGCAGATCATGGCGGACCGCTTCGTCCCCAACAGCGTGGAGATGGACGGAGATGAGGTCAGGGAGCTCATCGTCACGGGCCCGAACATGGCCGGCAAGAGCGTCTACATCCGCCAGACGGCCCTGCTGGTCTTGATGGCCCAGATGGGCTCTTTCGTGCCGGCGCGCAGCGCCACGATCGGCATAGTGGACAGGATATTCACCCGCGTGGGGGCGAGCGACGAACAGGCCCGCGGCCAGAGCACCTTCATGGTCGAGATGATCGAGGTCGCCAACATCCTCAACAACGCCACCCCGCGCAGCCTCATCATCCTGGACGAGGTGGGCCGGGGAACGAGCACCTTTGACGGGGTGAGCATTGCGTGGGCGACCGCCGAGCACATCCACGACCGCATAGGCGCCCGCACGCTCTTCGCCACGCACTACCACGAGCTGGCCCAACTCGCCACCACCCTGTCGGGCGTGCGGAACCTGAACGTGGCCGTGCGGGAGTGGCAGGGCGAGGTCATATTCCTGCACCGCATCGTGCCCGGCCACAGCGACCAGAGCTACGGCATTCACGTGGCGCAGATCGCCGGCGTCCCCCTTCACGTAGTGGACAGGGCCCGCGGCATCCTGCACCACCTGGAGGCAAACGCGATCGGCCCCGACGAGCAGCCCCGCTTCGCCCCAAGCGAGAAGGGCAGCCCCCGGCCCAGGACCTTACAGATGCCGCTGTTCCAGCCGCTGGAGGCGGAGGTGCGTCAGGAACTGCTCGGCCTGGACATCGGGTGCATCACGCCCCTCGATGCGCTGAAGAAGCTCGACGAGCTGGTGCGGCGGCTCAGAGACGAGCAGCACCCCGAGCAGTAACGCCACGCGCCCGGGCCTTCCCCCAGACCTGCGCCGCCTCCGAAGACGCGGCGGGGCGCGATGGCCGCGCGCCAGGGAACCGACATGGGGAGCCGGCAGCTCGCCCGGCTGGTCAGAGCTCCACAACCTGCCCGGTCTCGATGGACCGGACCTCGGCCTCGACGAGCTCTATGGAAAAGGCCGCGGATTCGGGCGTCACCACGCCGGGCAGTTCGTCGTTCTCAATGCACTTCACCAGGTAGGCGAGTTCCTCGTGATAGCCGTCGGTGTGCCTGAGTTCGGGGTGGGTGCTGCTTGACTCAGCGATCTCCATCAGCGCCGGCGTGTTCGCGCTGCTGAACGCGAGGCAGCCCTTCTCGAAGGATGCGAGGTATCTCATCTCGAAGCCGAACGCCGGCGGCAGCGCCATGTTCGCGCCGCTGCACACCGAGATCTTGTCCTCGTAGACGTAGACTGTCTCCACGATGTCGTAGCCGCCGCTGGGACCGATGGCGCCCGTGGAGCAGACCGCTTTCGGCCGCCCCAGCAGGTAATGAACGAAATCCGCGTCGTGCACGTTCAGGTCGAGCACGGCCCCGCCGCTGAGCTCGGCGTCTTTCATCCAGTGCCGCCACGTCCAATCGGGACTGCTGCACCCGCGCCAGAACCGCGCCGAGCACAGCCGGCCCATCCGGCCCGACTCCACCGTCTCCTTCAGGTACGCGTATTCGGGCCAGAACCGGATGCACTGGGCGATCATCAGCTTGACGTCCTTACCTTCCAGGGCGTCGAGGACCCGTTGACACTCCTTTGTGCTGAGGGCCATCGGCTTCTCGCAGAGCACGTTCTTGCCGGCCTCGATCGCGCTGATCGTGCATTCGGCGTGCAGGTAGGTGGGGAGGCAGATGTCCACCAGGTCCACCTCCGGGTCCCGGAGCAGTTCGCCGGGGTCGCTGTATGTCCTGTGCCGCTGCGGGTCAATGACGGCGGCGCCCTCTCCCAGGTTGAACGCCGTGGAACTCGCGCCCGGCTTCAGCCTCTCCTCTTCCACGTCGGCGAGAGCCACCACTTCGGCGCCCGGCAGTCCCTCGTAAATGCCGAAGTGCATGTTGCCCATCCCGCCGAGACCGATTATTCCCACCTTGACCATGGGTTGCTCCTTTCTCCGAGCCACATTCCATAAATAGGAATCGCACCGCCGCGCCGCAGATCGGGAGGGCCGACTTTCTTCCCCTTGCCCGACGATGCCCCGGGTGTGTATTCTACCGGAGACATCCCCGATTGCAAGGACTGGAAAACAGGGAGCGTCCGAGCCGGTTGCGTGGGTTTGCACGGCGCAGGATGGACTTCGCCCGAGCCCCGCGAGGCAGCAGGAGAGCGGGTTGGCTCTGAACAGGAAGATCGTTGCCTTTCACCGAAGGCTGAGCGACCCGCGCCAACGGGGAGCGGGCATCGCCCTCTGCCGCGCTCTGCTGCGCCCGGCTTCGCTCGGCTACGGCGCGGCGGTTTGCCTGAGGAACCGCGCCTACGATCGTGGCTGGAAAGGGGTCCACCGGGCCGCAGTCCCGGTCATCAGCGTCGGCAACATCACCGCCGGCGGCACGGGCAAGACGCCCTTCACGGCCTGGCTCACTGAGGTGCTGCTGCGCCGCGGCCTGCGCCCGGCCATCCTCAGCCGCGGGTACGGCAGGCAGCGGCGGTCCGGGCTGGACGACGAGAACCAGTTGCTCAGCACCCTCGCCTGCGGCGTGCCGATCGTGGTTGATCCGGACAGGGTGCGCGGCGCATCGCGGGCCGTCGCCGTCCACGGGGCGGAGGTGCTGGTGCTGGACGACGGGTTTCAACACCGCCGTCTGGCGCGCGACCTGGACATCGTGCTGGTGGATGCGCTGAATCCCTTCGGCGCTGGCAGCGCGCCCCGTGCCGGGGCCGGCTTGCCCGACAGCGCCCTGCCGCCGCCGGGCGGACACCTGCTTCCGCGGGGGCTGTTGAGGGAGCCGCCCTCGGCTCTCGGGCGGGCCGACTTCGTCGTGCTGACCCGCTCCGACCAGGTGCCGCAGCCCTACATCGAGGGGCTTCGCGAAAGCCTCGCGCGCCATGGTGCGCAGCCGCCCCCGGCCCTCGCCGTGCACCGGCCCGTCGGCCTTCGCCGCGTGGGCGAAGCCCCTCCGCGCGTCATTCGGCGGGGAAAAGGGGAGGAGCCCGGCCCGGCGCTGGAGGACCTCTCAAAGGGCCGCTGGGGGGGCTTCTGTGGCCTTGGCAATCCCGAGGCCTTCCGCCTGACACTGGAAGGGCTGGGGGCGGAGCTTGCGAGTTTCGCCGCCTTCCCCGACCATCACCGCTACCGCGCGGACGAACTCGCCTCCTTGCTCGAGGAGGCGCGCCAGGCAGGCTGCCGGGCCGTGGTGACCACCGAGAAAGACGCCATCAAGCTCGAAGCCCTTCTCTCCCCCACGCCGCCGATTCCCGTGCTCGCCCTCCAGGTCCGCATGGAGGTCGCCGAAGGGCGGTCAGAGCTGGAGCGGCTCATCGCCTCGGCCCTGTGAACGGGGACCTGGGCTGCAGGATGTCGGCGGCCACCTCAAGGCGGCCGTCATCGTCGTAGTACTGGAAGGTAAGCTCCCTGCGCCAGGTCGGGGTGGGGCTGAGCTTGTGCTTTCGGGATATGCGTCGTGTTGACCAGTGTAAGCTGCTTGTTGTCGTCCTCGACTTTCTTGCCCCCCCCCAATGTGCTCCTTGCTGCGCTGCGATGGAAATGAGTGGCCTATCACGAAGTCTACCATTTCAAATCACCTTCGGTACCAACATAGAGAGGCACCCAGTTGCTCGTCAGTCCGCCGTCTCCATAGAGCCGAAGCCCCCACTCCTTTGACTGGATGTTAGGAGTTAGCTGAAGAACTGGCCCTGACTCCGTCTCAACACACTCTACGGTCTGGCCGATCCTGCCCCAGACCGTCACAGCCCTGATGGCTGTCTCTTGCAGCATCTCCAACGCGTCCTC
>JAUWZH010000184.1 GCA_030615435.1 Candidatus Brocadiaceae bacterium
CAAGCGCCACGCCGGGGCACGTGATGGGGCCGATGCGGGAGGCGCTGACGCGCTACCTCGGCTTCGAAGTCCACACCCCGCAGAACGGATGAGATGGGAAGCCGAAGCGGAACGGCAGGGCAGCCTGGCCGAACAGGTCCACGGGTGCCTCAAAGCCCTGCCGGGAAAGCAAGGGGCGGCGGGAAAATCGGCGGGGCAAGTAGCTCCTGCACCCGCTCGTGGCCGGCGGCTTGACAAGAGGCGCCGTATCTCGTTTCATGGCTGATGTGGGGGGGTGCCTCGACCACAGGGATTGGAGCAGAGGATGAACTTCGTAGACCGCCACGACGCGGGGCGCAGGCTGGCCAAGCGATTGGGCGGTTATCGGGACGAGAATCCGATTGTGCTCGGGCTGCCGCGCGGCGGCGTGGTTGTGGCATACGAGATCGCCCGCGCCCTGCGCGCGCCGCTCGACGTGTTGGTCACGCGCAAGCTCGGCGTGCCTCACAATCCCGAGTTCGGCTTCGGCGCCATCGGCCCGGGCGGCGTCCGGGTCATTGACGAAAGCACCGTGCGGATGGTGGGCCTTTCCGAGGCCCAGATCGAGGAGGTCGTCGCGGCGGAGAGCAAGGAGCTGGAGCGGCGTCTGCGCCACTACCGCGGCGAGCGTCCGATGCCCGACTTGCGCGAGAAGACCGCGATTGTGGTAGACGACGGGCTCGCCACCGGAGGAACGGCCCGGGCGGCCGTGAGGGCACTGCGCGAGCTGGAGGCGCGGGCCATCGTCCTCGCCGTCCCGGTCTCTCCCCCCGATACGGCCAAATCGCTCCGGGCCGAGGTGGATAAGTTCGTCTGCCTGGACACTCCACAGGCGTTCATGGCGGTCGGGCAGTGGTACCTGAACTTCGACCAGACCTCTGACAAGGAAGTGGTCGAACTGCTTCAGCGCGCCCGGCAGGAGCGGGAACAAGCCTGACCGACCGGCCGCCCCGGGGGCCGGTGCCACCGTGCTGTTGTCTTCAGGCTGCGCAAGAGCACCACAGTGTTTCACGGGCGACGCCCCCGCGTGTAGATTCACGGACTTCCCCCCCAAGCCTGCGCGTTCTGAAGGTTGCAGCCCGCGGATCATGCCGGTAGAATCTTGCCGTCCGAGGCGGTTTCTCTCTTGTGAGGAGCTTAAAGGATGCATCGAGTTTACGATCCTGAGATATTTGTGCAGACCTTCGATGGGATTGATCGCGCCAACCACATCGTAGCGACCTACTACATGAAGGACAGCCTCCCGGGCGAGGACTTCATTGATTACTTCTCACTCATCCAGGCGATGGTCCTCGAGGGCTCCACGGGCACCTGGGCGGAGGTGAGGGAGGACACGCCGGAGGTGCGCCGGGCGCTGTCGGGCCGCGTGGTGGGCTACTACGAGATCCCGACCGAGGAGGCGCATACGAAGTCGGCGGTTGTTCAGCTCGCCTTTCCAATCAACGCCTGGATTGACAACGTGGCGATGATGCTCCTGACGATCTCCGGCAACTGTTTCGCTTACTCCGACCGCCTGCGGCTGCTCGACGTGTTCATTCCTGAGAACCTCGTGAAGAACTTCAAGGGCCCCAAGTTCGGCATCCCGGGGATGCGCGAGAAGCTCAACGTGCTGCAGCGCCCCCTCTCGCTGCACATCATCAAACCCAAGATGGGCATGACGCCCCGGCAGACCGCCGACCAGGTTTACCAGACCGCGCTCGGGGGTGTGGACTGCGCCAAAGACGATGAGATGACCAGCGACACCTACAACAACAAGTTCGATGAGCGGCTGCCGCTGGTGATGGAACAGATCCACAAGGCCAAGGAAAAAACCGGCAAGGAAGTCGTCTACTTCGTGAGCATTACCGATGAGTGCAGCCGGATTCTGGAGCGCGCCCATCGGGCCGTGGAGCTCGGGGCGAACGGCTTGCTGGTGTGTTACTCGGCCGGCCTTCCGGCGCTGCGAATGATTGCCGAGGACCCGGAGATCAACGTGCCGATCCTTTTTCATACCTCGCACATGATTGCCGCCCAGCCGCGCATCGCGTGGCCGGTCTTCGCCAAACTCGCGCGCCTCTGCGGCGCCGACTTCATGCTCACCCCGACGATGTGGTCGAGCATCCCGATGGTCAGCCTCGAGGAGGGGCTGCGCACGGCACAGATCAAGCAGGCTCCGCTGTACCACATCAAGCCTGTCTGGCCCATGCCGTGCGCGGGCATCTATCCGGGCCTGGCGGAGGTGCTCATCAACGAATACGGCCCCGACATCTGCATGCCGGCGGGCGGCGGCATGCTCGGCCACCCGGACGGCTACACGGCCGGCGCACAGGCATGGCAGCAGGCTATCGCCGCCGTGATGTCAGACACGCCGCTGCCCGAGGCGGCCCGGAAGCCGGGAAATGAAGCGCTTCGCCATGCCCTGGAACACTGGGGCTACATGACCCGTCCCAGCTCGCCGTGGCTGCGCGTGGCCCCGAAGTTCCATCCCAGGCCGATGAAGTTCGACTAGCGGGGAGCAGCGAGTTGACAGACGGCCGTCGTCCTCGTGCGTGCGCTCGAAGGTGGCCATGAGCAGAAGGACTTCGCAAACTGAAGGCCCTTCGCGCAACACGCGAGCATTCGCGGAGTCCGTAGATGTCAATCTACCTTGCATTTGACCTGGGTGCCGAGAGCGGGCGTGCCATCAAAGGCATCGTCCGTGACGGCAAATTGACCATCGAGGAGGTGCATCGGTTTGCCAACACCCCCGTGCCGGTGCGGGGAACCACGCACTGGGACGTGTTGGGACTGCTCAGGAACATACGCGCGGGCCTGCGCTTGGGTGTGGCAGGCCTCAGCGAGGCGCCGGCCGGCATCGGGATTGATACCTGGGGGGTGGATTTCGGCCTGCTGGACGAAAACGGCGCCCTTCTGACCAACCCCGTTCACTACCGGGACGGCCGCACCGAGGGCATGATGGAACTGGCGTGCAGCATCGTGCCCAGGGAGGAGATATACAGCATTACGGGCATCGCCTTCTGGCCCTTCAACACGATCTACCAGCTTCTCGCCCTCCACCGCAGCAACCCCCCGTGGCTGCGCGAGGCCCGCACCATGCTGCTGATGCCCGACCTGCTCAACTACTTCCTGTGCGGCAGCCTGGGGGCGGAGTACACCATCGCCTCGACCACCCAACTTCTGGATGCCGAGAGGCGCGAGTGGTCCGATAAGCTCTGCGGCGCCCTCGGCCTGGAGCGCAGCCTCCTGCCCGAGATTGTGGAGCCGGGCACGGTGCTCGGCACGCTGAGCGAAGAGACCCAGCGCGAGTGCAATGTGGGGCCCGTGCCGGTTATCGCGCCGGCGTCGCACGACACCGGTTCGGCCTTCGTCTCCGTGCCTGCTACCGAGGAGGAGTGGGTGACGCTGAGTTGCGGCACCTGGTCAATCATGGGCACGGAGATCGCTCGCCCCCGCACCGACGAAGCGTGCCTGAAGCGCAACTTCGCGAACGAAGGCGCCGTTGACGGCAGGATACGGCTGTTGAAGAACATAGTGGGGCTCTGGGTGCTGCAGGAGTGCCGGCGGAGCTGGGCGCGCGCCGGGCAGGAGCTCGATTACGGGGCGCTGACACAAGAGGCCGCCGGCGCACCGCCATTCCAGTGCATCCTCAACATTGACGACGCTTCCTTCTACGCGCCGGAGGACATGATTGAGGCGATCGCAGCCTTCTGCAAGCGGACCGGGCAGGGCATGCCCCGGGAACGGGGCGGCCTCGTGCGGGCCATTATCGAGGGGATTGCCCTGCGCTATCGCGCCGTGTTGGGTGAGCTGGAGGAGATCATCGGCAAGAAGATGCCTGTCATCCACATGGTCGGCGGGGGGGTTCAGAACAGGCTGCTGTGCCAGATGGCCGCCGACGCGACGGGACGCCCCGTGGTGGCGGGGCCGGTTGAGGCGACCGCCATCGGCAACCTCGTCATGCAGGCGGTCGGCGCCGGTGAGTTGGCCTCGGTGGCCGAAGGGCGGCAGATGGTGCGCCGCTCGGTGCACCTCGAGACGTACGAGCCTCGACAGAGCGATGCCTGGGACGAGCCTTTCGCCCGACATATGGAGCTGGCCGAACACAGCGACAAGCGGTAACTCAACGCTCAAGGGAGCTGATCATGACCGAATACCGTTACGGCGCGTGCCTGCCCACCTTCGCATCGTGTGCGGATCGCTATTGCCTTTCAGGCTACGGCGGCGGGGCCGACACCGTGGAAGGCATGCTCGATCTGGCGGCAAGCGTGCCCAAGCTCAGCGGCATCGAGCTGGTGGGCAACTGGCACATCAATGACGAGAACATGGAGCAGATGAAAGAGGCCGTCCGCGAGCGCGGCCTGCAGATTTGCATGCTCACGCCCGACCTCTGGACACAGGCGAAATGGGGGCGCGGCAGCCTGGCGGCCCCGGACGCCGAGACCCGCCGGGCGGCAGTGCGCGAGGTGCAGAAGGTGATGGACTGGGCCGCCGACGTGGGCTGCCAGTACGTTGATGTGTGGCCGGGCCAGGACGGCTATGATTACTACTTCCAGTCCGATTACCAGGCCGCCTGGAAGTGGCTGGTCGAGGGCATCCGCGCCTGCGCAGACCACCGAGATGACGTGATGGTGCTCGTGGAGTACAAACCGAAAGAGCCCCGCACCCACATCTACGTCAGCCACGTCGGCAAGACCCTGTTGCTCATCAACGAGGTGGACCGCAGGAACGTGTCTGTGCTGCTGGACCTGGGGCACGCGTCGCAGGGGGGGGAGAATCCCGCCGAGACGATAGCCCTGCTGCAGCGCCCCGGCGTTCGGGAACTGACTTACGTGCATTTCAACGATAACTGGCACGCGTGGGATGACGACATGATGGTCGGCTCCGTCCACCAGGCGGAGCTGCTCGAGGTCATGTACTGGCTCCTGCGCACGGATTACGACGGATGGCTGACCCTCGACATCTTCCCGTATCGAGAGGACGGCGTCCGGGCCGCATCTGAGAGCATCGCCTGGATTGAGGGCATGAAGGCCACCATCGAGCGCGTGGGCCTGGAGGCCATTGGAGAGCTCGTCAGCCGGGCCGATGCGACCGAGGTTTCCCGATTCCTTCGAGGATGTTTCCTGAAATGACCAAGAATCTTGGCCGAAGCACACTGTTGTCCCTGTACGAAATGATGCTCCGCATCCGCCGCTTCGAGGAGGAAGTGAACCTGTTGTTCCTCAGCGGCAAGATGCCGGGCACGATCCACCTCTACATGGGCGAAGAGGCAATTGCCACGGGCGTCTGTGCGCACCTGTCGCGAGAAGACGTCATCACCAGCACGCACCGGCCGCACGGCCACGCGATAGCGAAAGGAATCCCGCTCAGGTCCATGATGGCAGAGCTTTTCGGCAGGACGACGGGCTGCTCCGGGGGTTACGGCGGCTCGATGCACGTCGGCGACTTCAGCATGGGGATGCTGCCGGCCATCGCGATTGTCGGGGGCGCCATTCCCATCGCCACCGGCTGTGCTTTTGCCATCAAGTATCGCAGAGAACCCCGGG
>JAUWZH010000344.1 GCA_030615435.1 Candidatus Brocadiaceae bacterium
GGCGGCCCGCGCGCCGGTGGCGGCCCGCCTCGCCGGCCGGTGTTTCGTCTGCACGTGCGAAGAGGGACGGGTCAATCCCCTGGACGCCGCCCCCGTGATATGCGAGCTGACCGGCGCCGTTCGCGCCGAGGCGGCGATGCAGGTCGTCAGGGGGAAGGGCGTCCTGGCGCAGGGCGTAAGAAGTGGCGTGGCCCGGGAAGTCGTCACGCGCCTCGGCGGCGTTCAGGTCGCCGCCTTTGCCGTTGACGAGGCCCTGGTGCCGCGGGTGGAACGCGAGCTGCCCCTGATCCGCATCTACGGGCTGAGCGATGGGGCCCTTCAGATGCAGACCGACCCCCGGGGCACCGTGCGCTCGGTGCCGTGGTCCCGTCTCGCCGGCGGGTTCTGCACGAAACGCCGCCTGGTGCGCGGCGGACCCACGGAACTGCGCCTCCAACGTGACGCCGGGCTGATGGGCCTCGCGATAGGGCCGGGAGTGGTGACCACGAGGTACCGTGCCGCTCCGCGGCCGCGGGAGCCCGAGGCGCACTGCACGCTGCTGCTGCGAGGGAAGTCCGGAGGCCTCTACAGCCTGCGGTTTACGGAGAAACAGGTGCGATATGCCTATCTCGGCGCCCGGCTCGAGCCGAGCGTCTCACAGAACTTCGTCCTGCTGCTCGCCGACGTGCTGCGGCGTTGCCCGCAGGGGTTCTTCCCGGCCAGCACGCGACAGGTCGCCGCCGGCCACAGGAACCGCATCGCGGCCCTGAGGGCCGAGGAGGACTACGAGAGGTATCTCAAATGGGTGCTGTGCTGCATCGCCCGGCACGGGCATAAGCTGCAAGAAGGTACAAAAGAGCAGCCCCTCGACTGACGCACAGGCCCCCCTGAACCCGAGCTTGCTGGAAAACAGATGGCACAGATAGAGAAGGTCGTCGAGCCCATCCTCATCGAAGACGAGATGAGGGACGCCTACCTGACCTACGCGATGAGCGTGATCGTGAGCCGCGCCCTGCCCGAGGCGCGCGACGGGCTGAAGCCCGTGCAGCGCCGCATCCTGGTGGCGATGAACGAGCTCAGCCTCGGGCCGCGCACCAAACACCGCAAGTGCGGCAAGATCGTCGGCGACACCCACGGGAACTATCATCCCCACGGGGACACCGCCATCTACGACGCCCTCGTGCGGATGGGGCAGCCTTTCAGCTTCCGCTACCCCCTGATTGACAGCCAGGGCAACTTCGGCTCGCTCGATGCCGACCCCCCTGCGGCGATGCGCTACACCGCCGCCCGGCTCAGCGAGATCGGCGCCGGCATGCTCGCGGAGATCAGCCTCGACACGGTGGACTTCACGGACAACTACGAGCGCACCCGCCAGGAACCGACCGTTCTGCCGGCGAAGTTCCCGAACCTCCTCGCCAACGGCGCGAGCGGCATCGCCGTGGGGATGGCCACCAGCATCCCCCCGCACAACCTGCGCGAGCTCTGCGACGCCCTCATCAGGGTGGTGGACGAGCCCGAGGTGAGCCTCGGGGAGCTGATGCAAGTGCTTCCTGGGCCGGACTTTCCGACTGGCGGCACCATCTGCGGGAGGGAGGGGATCGCGGAAGCCTACGCCACCGGGCGAGGCACCATAACCCTCCGCGCGCGCACCAGCGTAGAGCAGATGAGCGGGGGGCGACAGCGCATCGTCGTCACCGAGGTCCCCTACCACCTCAACCGCGAGGCTGCGGTGCGCAGGATGGCCGAGGCCGTCCAGAACGGCAGAGTCGAGGACGTCTCCGACATCCGAAACGAGAGCGACAGGTCCGGCACACGCATCGTCGTCGAGTTGAAGCGCGGGGCCGACCCGGAGGTGGTGCACAACCAGCTCTTCCAGCACACGCCCCTGCAGAGCACCTTCAGCATCATGCTCATCGTCATTGCCGACGGCAAGCCGGTCACCCACAACATCAAGCAGTTGCTGTGCCACTACGTCGAGCACCGCGTCGAGGTGCTGCGGCGGCGCACCGCGCACCTGCTCGGCAAGGCTGAGGACCGGGCCCACGTGCTCGAAGGGCTGCGCGTCGCGCTGATCAACCTCGATCGGGTCCTCGAGATCATCCGCACCAGCGAGCGCGCCGGCGAGGCGCGAAGCCGCCTGATGGAGGCGTTCTCGCTCAGCGAGCGGCAGGCCGACGCCATCCTCGCGATGCGCCTCCAGAGCCTCGTGGGCCTGGAGCGGCTCAAGGTGGAGCAGGAACACGGGGAGCTCCAGGAGAAGATCGAGGGCTACCGCCGGCTCCTCGCCGACAGGGACCTGGTGCTCGACATCGTCCGCGAGGACCTCTACGAGATCAGGGAGAAATACGGCGACGAGCGGCGCACCGAGATCTCCGGCGCCGTCGAGGATCTCGCCCGGG
>JAUWZH010000072.1 GCA_030615435.1 Candidatus Brocadiaceae bacterium
CCATCACCCTGCAGAACCTGTTCCGGCTTTACAAGAAGCTGGCCGGCATGACGGGCACGGCGATGACCGAGGCAGCCGAGTTCCACAAGATCTACAACCTGGGCGTGGTGGCGATCCCGACGAATCTGCCGCTGCTGCGCAGCTCGCATCCGGACGTGATCTACCGCACCGAGAAAGAGAAATGGAAGGCAGTGGCGGACGAAATCACGGAGGTGCACCGGGAGGGCCGGCCGATGCTGGTGGGCACCACGAGCATCGAGAAAAGCGAGATGCTCAGCACCATGCTCCACCGCAGGGGCATTGAGCATGAGGTCCTCAACGCGCGCCCCGAACAGGCCGCCCGCGAGGCCGAGATCGTCGCGAAGGCCGGTGAAGAGGGCAACGTGACCATCGCCACCAATATGGCCGGCCGTGGAACGGACATCGTGCTGGGAGTGGGCGTGGCCGACAATGGCGGGCTGCACATCGTCGGGACCGAGCGGCACGAGGCCCGACGCATTGACAACCAGCTTCGCGGCCGCGCCGGCCGACAGGGCGATCCTGGATCGAGCCGCTTCTTTGTGTCCTTCGAGGACGACCTGATGCGGATTTTCGCCCCGGACTCCATGCGCAATTGGCTCAAGAAGGCCGGCATGGACGACGGGATGGCGCTGGAGAGCAGGATGGTGACGCGCTGGATCGAGAAGGCCCAGAAGCAGGTGGAGGAGTACAACTTCGAGATGCGCAAGAACCTGCTGGAGTATGACGAAGTGATGGATGAACAGCGCAAGACCATCTACTCGTGGCGCCAGAAAATCCTCGGGCGGCACGGCGTGGAAGAGGAGATCGTCGCCCTCGCCCAGGACGCACTCGAGGACGGTGTGGACATCTACGTTGACGTGAAACGGCCCCCCGAGGAGTGGGACATAGAGGGTCTGTCCGGTTGGTTCGAGCGCAAGTTCGGCGAGCATCCCGCCATCCCCCCCGAGAAACAGGACCAGGCGGAGGCGCTCACCGATTTCCTCCTCGAGAAGGTTCGGCAGATCTTCGACGAGAAGTGCCGGCAGGTGGGCAAAGAGCCCACATTGGAGTTCGCGCGCTCACTGATGCTGCGCGTGATTGACCTGAGGTGGAAGGACCACCTCTACGCGATGGACGAACTCAAGAGCGGAATCCCCCTGCGCGGCTGGGGGCAGCATGACCCGAAGATAGCCTACAAGATCGAGGGGGGCGAGGACTTCGACAAGATGATGGCCAGCATCGCCGACCAGGTGGGCGACATGTTCTTCCGGGTCCACGTGCAGGAGCGCGGCGAGAGGGGAATCAGCGGCATCTGGCAGACGGAAGGCCTGCGCCACGACGAGTTCGAAGTCGCTGCCGAAGCCGACCGCCAACATGCCGCAGCCCGGGGGGCCGGCGAGCACAGGCCGACCGAACCCATCAAGGTGAGCGCGAAAGTCGGGCGCAACGATCCCTGTCCCTGCGGGAGCGGCAAGAAGTACAAGAGCTGCTGCGGGCGCCCCCGCGCCGGTGTTTCAAAGCGCTCCCGCTCGCTCTGAGGCAAAGAAACGGCACCCCGCCACCTCGAAAGGCGCAGGGCGCCATTTTGTGTGTTCCGCCGCGCTGCAGATCAGGGGGCACTTAGTTCGCGCGCCCTGTCCACGGCCGACGCGGCGTCCGGGGCATAACCGTCGGCGCCGATCTCATCGGCATATTGCTGCGTGATCGGCGCGCCGCCGATCATGGTCTTCACCGACAGGTCGGCCTCTTTGAGAGCACTGATGACGTTCTCCATCTGAGGCATGGTGGTGGTGAGCAGGGCGGACAAGGCCACAATGTCGGCCTCTTCGCTCTTGGCTTTCTCCACGAAGGTCTCCGGAGCCACGTCAATGCCGGCGTCAACGACCTTGAAGCCGCCGCCTTTGAGCATCATGCTGACGAGGTTCTTGCCGATGTCGTGCAGATCGCCCTTCACGGTGCCGATCACGACCACCCCGCGAGGCTTGGCCCCGGCCTCCGCCAGCAGAGGCTCCAGTATGTCCATGCTGGCTTGCATTGCGCGGGCGGCGATGAGCACCTCCGGCACGTAGAATTCGTTGTTCTTGAACCTCTTGCCCACCACGTCCATTCCGGCCGTCAGTCCCTCGTTGAGGATCTTCTCGGGGGCTACTTCCTCATCAACGGCTTCGTTGACGATGCGTACGGACTCATCCCGATTGCCGCTGATGATGGCCTCTGCAAGCGCGTTGAGGTCCGCCATTCTAACCTCCTCATAAGAAAAGTAAGCATTTCGCTCTCTGCTGCCGTCCGGTTGCTGCCGCGAATCGCAGTAGTGTAGCAGCCCGGCACCGGAGCTGTCAATCTCTTTCCGGGGAACCCTGTGATTTTTCTGCCGGGGAGGCAGCCTCGTTCGGCTGCCGGTCGCGTTCGGCCGGCCCTTCGGGCTCCTGCGGCGCTTCCTCTTCGGCGCCCTCCCGCCCGGCCGGAGGAGCAGGGGGCAGTGCGAGCAGGTTGCCCGCGGAGAGTTCTCTCAGCCTGAGGGCAGCCTTGGCGTATTCCTCGCTGTCCTCTGCATCGGAAGAGTCGGCGATCGCGCGGTAGGCTTCCTCAGCAGCCTGCCTCTTCCCGGCCAGTTCCCAACTGCGCCCGGCACCCAGCCAGTATCGCCAGTCACCCTCGTCGCGGCGGGCCAGGGCCTCGTATGCGCGTGCAGCTTCACCGTAGCGCCCCATCTCTTCCAGCACACCGGGAACGTTCGGCGCGGCCAGGTCCACGGCGTAGTGGTCCGGGTGCTCCCGCTCCAGGCGCCGAAAGCTTTCCAGCGCCTCTTCGAGCAGCCCGCCCACCCGCTGAGCGTTTGCCATCGTCAGAAGCACCCAGGGGGTGGCGTCAGTCTCCCAGCCGGCCTCCAGCAGCGACTCGCAACGCGAGATGATCTGCTCTGTTACCCCTTGCGAAGCGGGCTGCAGGTCGGAGCGATACAGTCCCGGCAGCTCCCAGAGCTCCCGCCAGGTTCTTGCCTGCTCGCTGCGGGCCTTGTTCCTGTAACTCGTCAGGGCGAACAGGGCGACGACGACCGCCACAGCCGCAGCCAGGACGAAAAGCCCGTAGCGCCCTGCCAGTTTCTTGGCTCGGACGAAGATCCTCTCGAGGATCTCTTCGCCGGAAGCAGGGACAGGTTCTCGCGTGCGGGTCCGCATGAAATGCTCCGGCTGAAACTTCGGAGGACAGTTACGCCCCTGGAAGCTCCTCTGAGCCGCCGCAACGCGAGCCCGGCCAGGGACGATGTACGACGGGACGAGATTGTACAACGCCCGACATCCCCCTGCAAGCGGCAGGGGCGCGTCATATCCACTCGCGGTCCCGCAGGGTGGCGACCAGTTCCTCGGCCGCGGATATCTGGCACGCGGTGCGAAAGGAACAATTCCTTTGCTCAGCCAAGCGCAGCATGTCCTCGAAGGCGATGCTCAGGCGGTTCCGGACGGTGGAGAACGTCTCGCTCTTGTCCGTGATGGCGCCGCTTTTCGCCTTACGCCACTCAACGTAAGAGGCGATTACGCCGCCTGCGTTGGCGAGGATGTCGGGCACTGCGGGGATGTTTCGTTGGTTGAGGATGACGTCCGCTCCGGCAGTGGTCGGGCCGTTTGCGCCCTCGACGATGAACTTCGCCCGCACCTCCGGTGCGTTGTCCTCTGTTATCTGGTTCTCGCATGCGCAGGGGCAGAGCACGTCCACATCGGAGGCCAGCAGCTCCTGGTTGGAAATCCTCCTCCCCGGGGCGCCTTCCAGAGAACCGTTTCGCCGCGCGTAGTCGAACAGCGCGGGCACGTCGAGGCCGTTGGGATCGTAGAGGCCGCCCGTAACGTCGCTGACCGCCACTACGTGAGCCCCCGCCTGGTGCAGGAACAGCACGACCTGGCTGCCCACTTTCCCGAAGCCCTGGACGGCGACCGTGGCGTCCACAGGGGCCTTGTTCTGGACCTCCTGCAGCAACAGCCGAACCACGTGGCTCACGCCGCAGCCGGTGGCCTCCCGCCGGCCGGGCAGCCCTCCCACTCGCGGCGGTTTCCCGGTGACGCATTCCGGGATGTGAAGCTCTCCGAAAATGACCGCCATGTCGGTCTCGTCCGTGCCCATGTCCGGTGCCGGCACGTAGGTGCCGTGGCCGAGTTCCAGGGAGATCGTATGCACGTATTCCTTGATGACGGCGGTCTTTTGGAAGCGGGACAGTTTCGCGGGGTCAATGGCGATTGCGCTCTTCCCCCCGCCGAACGGGATCCTCGCCAGGGCGGTCTTCCAGACCATGCGCTCGGCGAGGTCCCTCGTCTCCTCGAGGGAGACCTCCCGCGCCATGCGCAGCCCACCCTTCGCCGGCCCGCGTGCCGTGTTGAAAAACACCACGTAGGAGTCGGCTTGCAGCAGCCGGTCGGGGGCGAGCTTGAGACTGAGGTTGAAAGATATCTCCCGCTCCGGCTTGCAGAGGAGCTGCTCGGCAGCGAGGGGGATCTCCGTGTAACGCCTCAGAAGTTCGAAATCTATGTTCGACATCTCGGTGACTCCTTCGCAGGGGAAACCTTCTCCATATTGTAACGGCGCCCCGGGCACGCTCTCCAGTGCCGGAGCCTCACCCGGCACCCCACAGGGGACCCCAACTGAATCAGCTTGCGAGGATTGCGAAAACCTGCTATCCTTATGCTCCGCCTGGCCGTTCTTTGGAGACAGTGGGCGATCGCGCAACCGGTTGGCGAGGCGAAGCATGCGGATCGCAGGCAACGGCGTGTGCCGTCCCAACCTGAGCGGGAGGTCAAGAGGGCTTGATCATCACCATTGACGGGCCGGCCGGGGCCGGGAAGAGCACGGCTGCTCGCGCCCTGGCAAAGCGCCTGGGATTCGAGTACCTTGACACCGGCGCCGCTTACAGAGCCGTCGCCTGGAAAGTGCTCAAGGAGGGCGTCAACCCGAGCGAGGCGGCCGCCGTGGCGCGAGTGGCAAAAGAGGCAAGAATCGAATTCGTGCAACGAGGCGACGCGCGGCGCGTCTTGTGTGACGGCGTGGATGTGACGAGCGAAATACGCAGCCCCCAGGTTACGACGAAGGTCTGGTGCGTCGCAGACGAACCGGAGGCGCGCAGAGCTCTCATTGAACAACAGAGAAAATTCGCCGTAGGGCGGAACCTGGTGACCGAAGGCCGCGACCAGGGCACCGAGGTGTGGCCTGAGGCAGACCTCAAGCTATACCTCGACGCCTCGCCGGAGGCGAGGGCCGCCAGGCGGCTGAAGGACCTGCGCCAGTTCGGTGTCGAGGCCGACCCCGAGCAAGTTCGCAGTGAGATCGAGGAACGCGACCGGGCGGACAGGGCCCGCCCGGTGGGACGCCTGCGGCGCACAGAGGACATGATTGTCATTGACAACACGCACCTGACCGTAGAAGAGGTGGTCTGTAGGATGGCGCAAGAGGTTGCGCGGCGCCGGCCGGGCGTCGTCCACGGCGCTTGTTCGAGGCCCGAAGGCGAAGAATGAGGCCACGGTGGCTCAGCAAGCACGTGCGCTGTGGTTTCTACGCTCTGTGCCGTCACCTGTCGGCGCCGGCCATGACGTGCCTGACGGCCGTTCGGTACTTCAACGTGCCTGACATAGGGCGGCTCGGCGGGGTGCTGATCGCCTCCAACCACCAGAGCTACCTTGACCCGTTGCTGGTAGGGATAGCACTGGAGCGGCCCATCCACTACCTGGCGCAGCGCGATCTGTTCCGGGTGCCGGGGCTTGGGCTTCTGATCGTCGCGCTCGGGGCTCATCCGGTCATTCGGGGCAAGGCGGACAGCACCGCGCTCAGGAGGATGGTAGAGGTCTTGCGCGGTGGTGAGCCGTTGCTGCTCTTTCCGGAGGGCACGCGCACGCTGGACGGCTGCCTCGGGCCGTTTCGGTCCGGGGTGGGCTCGATCGCCGTGCGCTGCCAGGTACCGGTGCTTCCGGTCTGCATCGAAGGGGCCTTCCGAAGCTGGCCCCGAACGAGGCGCTTGCCCGTGCCCGCGCGGGTAGCCGTGGCCTTCGGTGAGCTGCTCTGGCCGAAGGGGCGCAACGGCCGCGCCCTGACGCGCATCATCGCGCGGCGGATTGCGCACATGCAGGGCTTGCTGCGGAAGCACCTTGGGCGCAGCGCCGAGGCTTCGCGAAGTTCGCCTTGAGAAAAGAGCGGAGTCGGCCCGCTTCCGAGCGCGAGCCGACGCGAGGAAATTAGCTCTGGGAACCTGATTCCAGTGTCTCTAACTAATGGGTTTGTTCATGGTTGAACGCGACATTCTCGCCGAACTGGACATTGACAAGGAAGAGCTCGAACGCGAAGTCGAGGAATCTCTGAGCGGGCTTAGCAACGAACGACTCGAGCAGGAACTCGACGAGGCGGTGCGCGACTTCAGCGTCAACACCGTGCTGGAGGGCCGCGTCGTGGACGTGGGCGACGACGAGGTGATGGTGGATGTGGGCTACAAGAGCGAAGGGGTCGTCTCGAAGCTGGAGTGGGACAACCCCGATAGCATCGAGGTGGGCGACCGCGTGGAGGTGCTCCTCGAAGCCGTCGAAGACGAGGCCGGCATCGCGCAGCTGTCCAAGCGAAAGGCGGACCGGATTCGCGCCTGGGAAAGGATCACAAAGTCCTGCAGCGAAGGGGACGTTGTGACCGGCCGGGTGCTGCGCAAGATCAAGGGCGGCCTGCTGCTGGACATCGGCGTTCCGGTCTTCCTGCCAGCCAGCCAGGTGGACATCCGCCGTCCGGGCGAGATTGCGGATTACATCAGCCACGCGCTCACCTGCATAATCCTCAAGATAGATGAGGATCGGCGCAACATCGTCGTGAGCCGGCGCCAGCTCATCGAGAGCCAACGCAGGATGATGCAGAAGCGCCTCTTCCCGAAGCTGGTGGAAGGGGAGACCCGCACCGGGAAGGTCAGGAACATCGTGGACTTCGGGGCCTTCGTTGATCTGGGCGGCATAGACGGACTGCTGCACATCACCGACATGAGCTGGGGCCGCATCAGTCATCCAAGCGAGATGGTGGCAATAGAGGACCAGATCGAGGTGAAGATCCTGAACGTGGACCAGGAAAGGGGTAGAGTCGCCCTCGGGCTGAAGCAGAAAACCCCCAGCCCCTGGGCGAACATCGAGCAGAAATACCCCGTTGGCTCTCAGGTGAGCGGCGAAGTGGTGAACCTGATGAGCTACGGCGCCTTCGTGAAGCTCGAGGAAGGGGTCGAGGGCCTGGTGCACATCAGCGAGATGTCATGGACCCGCCGCGTCAACCACCCGAGCGAAGTCGTGGCCATCGGCGACGTGGTGGATGTGGTCGTGCTGGACATTGACACCGAGAAGGAGCAAATCAGCCTCGGCATGAAGCAAACCGAGCAGAATCCCTGGGAGGCGGTCAGGGAGAATTACCCGCCCGGCACACATGTGATGGGCCGAGTGCGCAACCTGACCAGCTACGGAGCCTTTGTCGAGATCGAAGAAGGGATAGACGGCCTGCTGCACGTCAACGACATGTCCTGGACGCGCAAGGTGAATCATCCCAGCGAAGTGGTCAAGAAAGGCGATACCATCGAGACAGTCGTGCTGGAAGTCTCGCCCGAGAAGCGCCGCGTTGCCCTCGGGCTCAAGCAGCTCGAGCCGGACCCCTGGGAGCAAGAGATCCTCTCGCGCTACAAGGCCGGGGACCTGGTGCGGGGAGTCGTCTCGAAGCTGGCCAGTTTCGGAGCGTTCGTAGAGCTTGAGAACGGCCTGGAGGGCCTGCTGCACGTCAGCGAAATGAGCTACAAGAAGATCTCCTCCCCCGAGGAAATCGTGGCGCAGGGCGACGTGGTTGACCTGCGGGTGCTCCGCGTGGACCCAGAGGAGAGAAAAATCGGCCTGAGCCTGCGCGGCAAGCCGGAAGGCGAACCCGAAGAAGGCGGCCCCAGGCTCGTGCTGCGCAGCGAGCAGATCGAGGCCGCCGAGAATCCCGGGCAGCTCGTTGAGCACGCCCTCCAGGAATCGCCCCAGTTCCAGGAGAGGCCTGAAGAAATAGCCCCCGAACCGGAATCCGAAAGTGGCGGCTTGAGCCTTGACATCCCCCGTGATCTGGCTGCCGAAGGCGCCCCGCAGCAGCTTGAGGGCGAGGACGCCGAGTCGGAATCCGCCGTGGAAGAACCGACCGAGGCGCAGACCCCGCCCGCCGAAGAGGAAGAGAGCCCCGCGGAAGCGCCCGACGCAGGTGAGAGCGACGACGGGAGCATTGAGGCGGAGCCCGAGGCCGCCGAGCCGGAATCCGCCGTGGAAGAACCGACCGAGGCGCAGGCCCCGCCCGCCGAAGAGGAAGAGAGCCCCGCGGAAGCGCCCGACGCAGGTGAGACCGACGAAGGGAGCATTGAGGCGGAGCCCGAGGCCGCCGAGCCGGAATCCGCCGTGGAGGAACCGGCCGAGGCGCAGGCCCTGCCCGCCGAAGAGGAAGAGAGCCCCGCGGAAGCGCCCGACACAGGTGAGAGCGACGAAGGGAGCATTGAGGCGGAGCCCGATCCCGGCGACGAATCCACCGAAGGGGAGAAGGGCTGAAAACGAAAACCCCGTCGCGGGGCAATGCGGTCAGTTGCGCACGCCGTTTCGAGTGCGATCGGCCCAAAGCCACGGCCCAGCCGCCAGGTTGGGCCAGAGACGAGCGCGAGTCTTGCCCCTCAGACAGCCCTGGCCGTGCGGCGCGAAGGCCCGCGAAAGGAGTTGGGCCTTCTGCCGCCGCCACCTCCGATTGCCTCCCGACATGAGGAGTTCTGTGGCATGGATGAGCTCAAGAGGCACATCCGCAGCGTACCGGACTTCCCGAAGAATGGCATCGTATTTCGCGACATCACCACCCTGTTGAAAGACGGGGCGGCCCTTCGGGATGCCGTGGATGCGCTGGTCGCTCCCTTCGCCGACGAGGGCATAGAACTGGTGGTCGGCATCGAAGCCCGTGGGTTCATACTCGGCGGGGCGGCAGCCTGCAAGCTGGGAGCGGGGTTCGTCCCGGTGCGCAAGAGCGGCAAACTCCCCGCGCAGACCGTCGAAAAGACCTACGAACTGGAATACGGCACCGATGCCCTCGCCATACACCGGGACGCCGTCCGGCCTGGCCAGAGGGTTCTGATGCTGGACGACCTGCTGGCCACGGGCGGCACGATGGCGGCCTCCTGCCAGATGGTCGAGGAGCTCGGGGGCGAGATTGCGGCCTGCGCCTTCCTGATTGAACTGAGCTTCCTGAACGGCAGGGACAAGCTGCGCCGCTACCGGGTGGTGTCCCTGATAGACTACGAGAGCGAATGAACGGGGCCGGATTTGCCCCGATCCGTCCGCTCAGGGTCGTTCCCGCCTGAAGTCTGCCAGGCCCTCCCGCGTCTCCTTGAGGATCTGCTGCAGTTCGCGGAGCTTCGCGCGCAGTTCCTCCGGCGCATCCGAAGGCTGGAACTCCTCGAGCGCGCGCAGTTCGCCGCCGATCCTGTCGAGTGACTGGCCAATGCGGTCAAGCTGTGTCGAAACGCGCTCGGTCGTTCCCCGGGGGAGCCCCTCGAGCTTTTCGTTCATCTGTGCCACCTGCTTCTCCAATCCAACGGCGGCGCCGGCATTGTAGACGCTGAGAATGCAGGCGAGAAACGCCATTATCAGACACGTCAGCCAGGCCACTACATGAGCTGTGTTCACCCTTCCCTCCCTCCACCACCAGGGCGCCGGCAGGTCCCCCTCAAGGCGTGGCTTCTGCCGGAGCCCCGGAGGCGGCAGATACTTCCGGCTCGTAGAACTGATACCTGTACAGCTTGGCGTATTCGCCGCCTTGCGCCAGCAACGCCTCGTGGGTGCCCTGCTCCACGACGCGCCCTGCCTTCAGGACCACGATCTTGTCGGCAAAACGCACCGTGGAAAGCCTGTGGGCGATGACGAAAACTGTCCGCCCCTCCATGAGGATGCTCAGAGCCCTCTGCACCAACCGCTCCGACTCGCTGTCCAGGCTCGAGGTGGCCTCGTCCAATATGAGGATCGGGGCGTCCTTCAGCAGGGCGCGCGCGATGGTAACGCACTGGCGCTGCCCTCCAGAGAGCCTGGCCCCCTGCTCGCCCACCACCGTGTCGTAACCCTGCGGCAGGCTGCTGACGAAATCGTGTATGCTCGCCGCGCGGGCGGCGGCGACCACCTCCTCATCGGTCGCCTCCCGGCGCCCGTAGCGGATGTTCTCGGCAATGGAGCGGTTGAACAGGAACGGCTGCTGAGAGACGATGGCGATCTGCCTCAGCAGGCTCCCATGCTTGATCCGGCGCACCTCTATGCCGTCCAACTGAACCGATCCCCGAACGGGATCGTAGAAGCGGGGGATCAGATCGAGCAGCGTGGACTTGCCGGCCCCCGTCTCGCCCACCACCGCACAGATGGTGCCGCACGGCACCCAGAAATCAACGTCCTTGAGGACGTTCTGATCATCCTGATAGGCAAACCAGACGTGGTCGAATCTCACCCCCTCCCGCACGCCGTCCAGCTCACGTGCGTCGGGAGCGTCCTGCAATTCCACCTCATGGTCGAGCAGCTCGAAGATCCTGTCCAGCGCTCCCATGTTCTCGCGCAGTTTGCTGTAGGACTTCACAATGCGCTTTATGGATCGGGGCATCAGCAGGACGGCGCCGACGAAGGGCGCCAGTCTGGGCAGGGTGATGATCCCCCTGCTCAGCAAGTGGTTGCCCACCAGCAGGATGACCCCG
>JAUWZH010000334.1 GCA_030615435.1 Candidatus Brocadiaceae bacterium
CTGAGAACCCCGTCGCGAAGGCGGAGAAAAAAATCCTGGGGAGATTACGCAAAGCAGGACTACCCGTGAATCTCGTGCGGGAAACCGCCTGGTGTGCAACACGGCGCCGGCCCGACCTGGCCGGCCGGGCCGGCGCCGTGAGAGATGCGGCTGCTACTCCCCGGGCGACTCATCCACCACGGGTATGGTCTTCATGGCCTCCTCGATGCTCTGCTGCGGATACTCGTAGTCCTCCAACTCATTGGCGAAGTACTGCTCATAGGCGGCAAGGTCGAAGAAGCCATGCCCGCTGTAAGCGATGAGGATACATTTCTCCTCGCCCGTTTCCTTGCACTTGAGCGCCTCATCAATGGCCGCCTTAATGCAGTGAGCGGTCTCAGGCGCGCAGAGTTTGCCTTCCGTCCTGGCAAAGGTGAGGGCCGCGTCGAAAACTGTATTCTGGTGATAGGCGCGGGCCTCGATGACGTTCTGGTTCACCAGCAGGCACATCAGCGGCGCATCTCCGTGGTAGCGCAGGCCGCCCGCGTGAATGGGAGGAGGCACGAAGCTGTGGCCCAGCGTGTACATCTTCAGCAGGGGCGTGAGCTGTGCCGTGTCCCCGAAGTCGTAGCGATACGCCCCGCGCGTCAGCGTCGGACACGCCGTCGGCTCGCACGCGATGATGTCAATATCCCTTCCGTCGAGCTTGTCCTTGACGAAAGGAAAGCAGAGGCCCGCGTAATTGGAGCCGCCGCCGACGCATCCGGTGATCACATCGGGCTGTTCTCCCGCGATTCTCAACTGTTCTTTGGCTTCGAGCCCCACGACCGTCTGGTGCAGAAGGACGTGGTTGAGCACGCTGCCAAGGGAGTATTTGGCATCTTCGCTGGAGGCAGCATCCTCCACCGCCTCGGAAATCGCCATTCCCAGGCTTCCGGTGGAATCGGGGTCTTTCGCCAGGATGCTGCGCCCCGCCTGTGTCAAGTTCGTGGGGGATGGATGCACGGTCGCCCCCCAGCTCTGCATCAGCAGCTTTCGGTACGGCTTCTGCTCGTAGCTCACCCGCACCATGTACACGGTGCAATCGAGCCCGAACAGGCAGCAGCCGAGCGCAAGGGCGCTGCCCCATTGGCCGGCGCCGGTCTCCGTGCAGAGCCTCTTGACCCCTTCCTGCTTGTTGTAGTAGGCCTGGGCGACGGCCGTGTTCGGCTTATGGCTCCCCGGCGGGCTCACGCTCTCGTCCTTGTAGTAGATGCGGGCGGGCGTGCCAAGGGCCTCTTCGAGGCGATAGGCCCGGCACAGTGGCGTCGGCCTCCAGAGCCGGTACAAGCGCAGCACCTCGTCCGGTATCTCGACCCAGGGTTCCATGGTTACTTCTTGCTTGATGAGCTCCATGGGGAAAATGGGCGCGAGGTCCTCGGGCGTCAACGGCTTGTGCGTCCCCGGATGTATGGGCGGCGCCAGGGGGGCCGGCAGGTCGGGCTGGATGTTGTACCAGCGCTGTGGCAACTCCTTTTCTGACAACATTATCTTCACCTGCTCCATACCTCTCCTCCCTCCAAAGGGTCAAGGACAAACCGGCGGCTTTAACGCTCAGCGAGGCAACACGTGGCTATTTTCGCGATTTTGGCGGAAGAATCAAGGGGTTTTCAGATAATGCCCATGCAAGCCAAAACGGGGAAAGTCCAGCACCGGACGACTCGGGGGGTTGACATAGGCCTGCACCTGACGATATGATCTGGCTGTAGGATCGAGTGTTACAGAGCGTATCGGGGCGCTTGAGGCCGCATTTGTGGCAAGGCGCGCGTACTGAGGTGAAGTGTTTCTTTTGCGGGTTTTGCAGGAGGGAGTGCCATGCGTAAAGCGGCGGTACTTCTGGGAGTGTTGGTTTTTCTGTTGGCCTCGCGGGCCTGGGCTGACACGCCGGCCCAGGGCGCCAGGTCCTGGTCTTCAGCGATCCTGGGGGCCGAAGGGTGGTACGCAGGAGCCCTGCCACCGCCTGGCCTGCATATAATGAGTTACACCTTCTACTACCACGCCAGCGAGCTGAAGGGGAGGAAAGGGGGACACGTGCCCCTCCCGAACTACGAGCTTACCGTCCTGGCGGAGGTGATCAGGCCACTCTACGTCTCGGACAAGACGGTGCTCGGGGCGAATCCGGCGTGGCACATCATCGTCCCGTTCGTTCACATTGACCAAAGCTCTGCCTTTTTCAGCGACAGCAAGACGGGTCTCGGCGACATTTACGTCAGCCCACTTATCCTCGGCTGGCACAGACCTCCCTGGCATTACGTGGCGGCGCTCGACGTCATTGTGCCCACCGGCAGGTACGCCGGGCGAGATGTCACGACCATAGGCCACAACCACTGGACCTTCGAGCCCGCTTTTGCCGTGAGCTATATGGGCGAGTACGGGTTCTCCGCCTCGGCGAAGTTCATGTATGACATACACACCAAAGACCCCGCCCTGAACTACAAGGAGGGCGATCAATTCCACATGGATTACAATGTCGGCTATGCGTTCGGACCGGAGAGGGCATGGAAGGCCGGCGTCTGCGGCTACTTCCTC
>JAUWZH010000320.1 GCA_030615435.1 Candidatus Brocadiaceae bacterium
CAAGGACGTTGCCGAGCTCGCCCGCACGGTCAAGGAGGCATTCTGGATCGCCTCCAGCGGCAGTCCGGGGCCGGTGTTGATTGACCTGCCGGTGGACGTGCAGTGCGCCGAGGTGGACGGTGAGGTGGACAGCGAGATGAATCTGCCCGGATACCACCCCACCGTCAAAGGACACCCCGGCCAGATCAAGCGCGCCGCAAACGCCATAAACGAGGCCGAGCGGCCGGTGCTTTACGTCGGCGGAGGGGTCATCATCAGCGGGGCCTCACGCGAGCTCGCAGAGCTGGCCAGAAAGGCCAAGGTGCCGGTGACTACCACCCTGATGGGGCTGGGAAGCTTCCCGGAGGACGATCCGCTTTCCCTCGGCATGTTGGGCATGCACGGCACGGTCTACTAGAACTACGCCGTCACCGAGTCTGACCTGCTCATTGCGTTCGGTGCCCGGTTCGACGACCGCGTCACGGGCAAGCTCGATGCCTTCGCCCCGAGGGCGAGCATCATCCACGTGGACGTCTCGCCGGTATCCATCGGAAAGAGCGTGCCGGTTGACATCCCGGTGGTGGGGGATGCCAGGCAGGTGCTCGGCGAGCTGCTCGAGCTCGTCCAGCCCGGCGAGCACAGGGAATGGTTGGAGAAGATAGCGGGCTGGAAACGGCGCTTCCCCCTCACCTACAACCGGGAGGGCGGCTCGGTCAAGCCGCAGTACGTCCTGGAGCAGGTCCACCAGGTCACCGACGGGCGGGCGATCATCGCGACCGACGTGGGGCAGTGTCAGATGTGGGGCGCTCAGTACTACACCTACACCGAGCCGCGGACCTTCCTGAGCTCCGGCGGCCTCGGCACAATGGGCTACGGGCTGCCGGCGGGAATCGGGGCGCAGGTGGCGTTCCCGGACCGGACGGTCTTCGTGATCGCCGGCGACGGATCGCTCCAGATGAACATCCAGGAATTGAGCACGGCGATGGTGAACAAGCTGCCGCTGAAGATTGCCCTCCTGAACAACGGTTACCTCGGGATGGTGCGGCAGTGGCAGGAGCTTTTCTTCGATCGCCGCTACTCGCACACTTACCTGGCGGATGGAAACCCCGACTTCGTCAAGGTTGCCGAAGCATACGGGGCGGTGGGCATTCTCGTTGAGGAACACGATGAGGTGCGGCCCGCCCTGGAATCGGCCCTCCAGGTCAGCGACAGGCCCGTCTTGATGGACTTCCGCATCGAGCCCGAAGAAAACGTCTTCCCCATGGTGCCTGCCGGGGAGGCCATAAACCGGATGCTCAGCGGGATGGCCTGAGCGGGCGCATCTTTTTCTCTGGCCCCGGGCGAAATGAAAAAACACATCATCTCAGCTCTTGTGGAGAACAAGTCGGGAGTGCTCGCCCACATGGTGGGCCTGTTCAGCGCCAGAGGCTTCAACATCGACAGCCTCGCCGTCGGGGAGACCGAAGACCCCCAGTTCAGCCGCATCACGATGGTGGTGGCCGGCGACGAGCAGATTCTGGAACAGGTGCGCAAACAGCTCCAGAGGCTCGTCAACGTGGTAAAGGTGCAGGACTTCAGCGGCACCGCCGCCGTGGAACGGGACCTGGTGCTGGTGCGCGTCAGCGCTGCTCCTGCCAAACGCCGCGAGGTGATGGAACTGGCACAGGTCTTTCGGGCCAGGATCGTGGACGTGGGGCACTCCGACGTGATGATAGAGGTGGTCGGCAAGGAAGACAAGGTCCAGGCCCTGCTCGGGCTGCTGGCTCGCTACGGCATCGTCGAAATGGCCCGCACCGGCCGCATCGCGCTCGCGCGCTCATCTCGCGGATAGGGCGCTCTCGCCGATCTTCAACCACCGGCTCTCTCGCGCTCCAGAATCAAGAATCCTCTCCGCTCTTGCACCTGGCTATCATCTCGGCGAAGTCCGTGCCGGCCTTGTAGCACAGCGCGAGGAACTCGTCCTCGTCCTCGATGTCGGTGCTCATCATGAGGGTCTCCAGGTTGACCCACTTCCGGTAGGAAGACTCGGCAATGAGGCACGCCAGCCGAGGCCAGTCCACCGTGCCCCGGAAAGGGATGTCGTGCAGGTCGGACACGCCGTCGTTGTCATGCAGGTGCACGGAGATGACCCGGTCCTTCATCCCCGCCTCCAGACGGTCCAGGCCGGAGCCGCTCATGTTGCCGTGGTTGCCGTGGCCGCAGTCGTAGCACAACCCGATGTAGTCCTCAGCGTAGAGGCCGAGCAATCGTTCGATGAGGTCGAAGTCGCCGTTTTCCAGCGCGATGCGAACGCCGCACCTGCGGGCGCAGGGCTCCAGCTCGTCGAGCGTCTTGCGCGCCTGGTCCCACTGAGGACCTTTCTCCTCCGCGTTCATGTGCGGAGGCAGGTGCATGATCACCACGTCGGTGCCGAGGCGAGCGGCCATCTGGATGCGGTTCTCAACCAGTTCCACCCCCGCCAGGCGGCGGTACTCCTCCAGGGCCATCCAGGCTTTCTGCTGTCCGGCGGAGCCGTGAATGTCCGTCACGCCGAGGCCGAACTCCTTTAGCCAGAGCCCGATTTGCTCGATCTCCGCATCGCTGTAAACGAAGTCCCCCAGCCACTGGTGGCACCAATGGACGTGGCTGTACCCGGCTTCGGCGATGTGCCTGAGGTAAGGCTCCGGGCAATCGTCAGCGTGCACGTTCGCGTAGTCGGTCGTCATGGACAACATTTCCACCTCCTGGGGTTAGGGCCGACAACTGGTCTCTCTTCAGCTCCGGTCTGTTCCGGGTGCGGCGCCTCAACTCGTTCGCAGACTCAAGGACGCAGCCGGG
>JAUWZH010000231.1 GCA_030615435.1 Candidatus Brocadiaceae bacterium
CGCACATCACGGACCGGATGCCCTGCCCCCGGACGCTGGTCTGCTCCTGCAACACGGGATCGGCGGAGGCGTCTCGGATCAGCACGGGGGTACGCCTCTTGGCCACGTCATCGGTGATGGTGTGGCTGATCGCCTCCTCGGGCTTTGAAATGGGGTCGGAGGAGACGTTGTGGGCGATGCGCACATCCAGCCCGCCGGCTTCATTAGTGAGGACGGCGAACCCGCGGTCGGCGCGGAAGTAGTCCGTGAGACTGTCCACCAGATATGCTAGAACGGCCTCCGGATCGTGTGTGCCGGCCAGCACGCGGGCCACCTCCAGCAGCTTGCCCCTGCGTTTGCCAGCCTCGCTGCGCTTGTCCCCCGTCATCACCCCGCGGCCCCTCTTTCGTTCAAGGTAACAATCTCAGAGCACATCACATATTGTAGTCGGCCCGTCAAGCCGCTGCGCCCACAGGGCTTTCAGCCTTGCCCGCCGTGGCGGCGGAGCTCCCGCACCAGCATCATCATGTCCTGCGGGACCTCCGCCTCGAAACACATCTCGCGTTCGAGCGCAGGATGGTAGATGGTCAGCCGGCGGGCGTGCAATGCCTGACGTTCCAGCAGGGGCTCCTCGGAAGGACGCTGCTCCCCGCCGGCGAGGTCACTGAGGTAAATGGCGTCGCGCCGCCCGTAAAGGGAATCGCATACGATCGGATGGCCCAGGTGCTGCATGTGCACGCGGATCTGGTGGGTGCGGCCGGTTGTGGGAAAGCACCGCACGATGGAGAACTCCCCCAGGCGCTCGACCACCCGGTAAACCGTTCGGGCTTCCTTTCCCCCGGCCCACCGCACGGCCATCTTCTCCTTCACCCGCCTGGAGGGACCGATGAGCGCGTCCACGACGTCGCCGTCGAGCTCGAAGCAGCCCTCGCAAATCGCGACGTACTCCTTGGTGGTCTCCCGCGCCTGGAACTGGCGCGCGATCTCCTGGTGCACCGCCTCCTGCTTGACCAGGAGGATCACGCCGCTTGTGTCCCGGTCGAGGCGGTGGACGATGCCGGGGCGCAGAACGCCCGAGCGCCGGCTGAGGTCCCTGCAATGGTAGGCCGCGGCGTTCACCAGCGTGCCGCTCTGGTGCCCTTTGGCGGGGTGGACGATCATGTCAGGCGGCTTGTTGACCACCAGGATCCACTCGTCCTCGTAGACAATGTCGAGCGCGATGTCCTGCGGCTCGATGGCATCGCCGTGCATCACCGGCACGCGCACCACGATCCGGTCCCCCGGGCAAGGAGCGTAAGAAGGCTTAACCGGGCGGCCGCCAACCGTTATGCCGCCATCCTCGATGAGCCTCTTGATGAAGGTCCGCGAATAGTCCGGGAAACGCTTGGCCAGGTAGGCATCTATGCGCCCCCGCGCGGGAGGGTGGGTGATGACGAACTCGAAGGTCTTGACCTCAATGGCTTCGTCGCCCATGTGAGCTCCAGGCGCGTTTTCTCACCTTTGCCGTCTCGAAATCTGCCCCGGCCACGGTGAGCACGTCAGCAATCACCCGGCAAGGCGGCTCGCATAGAAGGCGAGCGTGGCTTCGGCCACCTTCTTGATGTTGAACTTCTCGGCAACGACCCTGCGCGCCTCTCGTCCCATCCGGCGGGCGCGTTCCCGGTCCTCGACCAGGCTGCGTATGGCCTCGGCGAGCGTGGGCGCGTCCTGTTGAAGCAGGAGAATGCCGGTCTTGCCGTCCTGCACGATCTCGCAGGCCGTGCCCGTGTTGAACGCGATGACGGGCCGCCCGTGCCCCATTGCATCGAGGATACTGAAGCCTGAGACATCCACCTGGGCGGTTTGGACCACGACGTCCAGGGCGGCCAGCACCTCGGCGTAGGAAGAGAAATCCGCCACGAACGTCAGGCGACTGTCCAGCCCCAGCTCGCCGGAGAGCTTCCTCAACGCCTTGCCTTCGCCCGCCACCACGAAGTGCAGGCCCTGGTGCTCCGGGGCGACCTGGGACGCCGCGCGCAGAAAAACCTCCTGACCTCGCGCGTGTTGCGCAGGCCCCAGCGAACCAACCACCGGGGCGGGGCCGCTGAAGATGGGCCTGATGTCCCCCAGTTTGTCAACATCAATCCCGTTGGCTATGACTGCGATCCGGGATTTCTCGACCCGCGAGTTATTGACCAGCTCTTCGCGCACGTCCTGCGTTGTGGCTATGATTCCCGCCAGTTGAGCCGCCAGACACCGAAACGCCCTCGCCCTCCTGGGGGGCGTGTGGACCGTCAGGACCACGGGGGTCGCCGTTTCCCCGGCAAGACTCGTGAGGAGACGGGCGACCGGGATGGTCTGAGCATGCACGATCTGCGGCGAGAAGTCCGCCAGCCGCTCCACGAATCGCTTTCGCTCCGCACGCCGGAACCGGCCCCGTCCGAGGCACTCGAATGTTTCCACCGGAACGTCCCCGTGGCGAAGCACTTCGAGCATCGGCCCCGGTGCGCAGAACACACGGACCGCCACGCCGCGCCTTCTCAGCTCGCCCGCCATGTGGACGACGTACTCGTTCGTGCCCCGCGCTTCCATCTCCGAAGCAACGAACAGCACCCGCTCGATCCTGTCCTGTTCCCCGTGCACGGCTCTGTTCAGTGCCCTTCGACTCCTGTCAGGTGCGCATCGCGCCAGCCGACCGAGACGGCCGGTCTGCCCATCCGGGGAGCGCAACATGTCCTGCCCCCGCCCTCCGCGGGCCCGTGACCACGGAATACATGGGTGGCCCCGCTCACACGGATGCGGCAAAGCGGGGATATTATACGCCTTTTCTCACACGGTCTCCATCCCGGCATTGAGCCGGATTCCCAACAACGGCGGTTGTCCCACTGATCGGCTGGAACGAAGGGCCGCCAGCGAGTATCATGATGTCTGTCGGACCTGTGAAACGGATCAGAATCACGAGGATGGCCGAGCGAAACGACATCTCAGAAAGCGTAAAGGGCGTGGTGTTTGACCTCGACGGCACCCTGGTAACGTCCGAGCTGGATTTCACGCGGCTTCGGGCGGAGGCGGACGTGCCGGAAGGAATCACCGTTCTGGAGTTCCTGGACCGTGCCGACGGGCCGCAGCGGGACAAAGCCCTCCGGGTTCTGCGCGCCCATGAGAGGAGGGCCGCTGAGCAGTGCGCGCTCTTGCCGGCGGCGAAGCGCGTGTTGGAGGAACTCCGCGGCCGGGGTCTGAAGTTGGCGCTGCTGACGCGCAATTCGCGGGCATCCGTGGAGCACGTGCTGGAGAGATTCGGCATCGAGCTGGATTTCTGTGTGGCCCGCGAGGATGCCAAACCGAAGCCCTCCCCCGAGCCGGTGCTGAAGATTGCAGCGGCCCTCGGCCTGCATCCCGGCGAGCTGCTGGTCGTGGGCGACTACACCTTCGACATCGAGGCCGGGCGGGCGGCGGGGGCACGCACCGCGTTGCTCAGGACCGACAGGGAACTGCCTTCCGCTCCGCCGGCGGACCTGGTCCTGGAGGACCTGACTGAATTGCTGGATTACTTTCCTACCCCTGAGGCAAAGTGAGCCGAGCAGGAGGTGTGCTATGAGAATCAACCGACGCGTTTTGCTGTTTCTCGTCCTGCTCATCGCAGGTGCGGCGGCCGGAGGGGTTGTCTCCTTTGCGGCAGATGTCGCGAAGCCTCGCGAGGACGAGCAACAGGCGCCCGAGACGACCGTGCCGCCGAAACTGAAGCGCATCCTGAAAGCCCTTGACGCAGCCAACGCCGAAGTGCAGGACGTGAGCGCGAAAGTCCTTTATCTCCGGGAGATACCCCTGCTGGAGCAGTCGGAAAAATCAGAAGGCTTCCTGGAGTTCAGGAAGCCCGACTGCCTGCACCTCAGGCTGGGGAAGCCGAGAAACGAAGAGTTCTATTCCGACGGCAAGCAGTGGTGGATAGTGGACCACGACGAGAAACAGGTGGAAGTATATGAGGCGGCTGGCCCTGAAGGCGTGGCGCCGGAAGCCTCTTTCCTGATGTTCGGTTATGACGAGACCTCCGAGAAGCTGCTGGAGCAATACGAGATCACCATTGTGAGCGAGAAGGAAGGAGAGGCGCCGGCACAGGAGCAGGACGCGACGGTCGTCACCTACTACCGACTGCGCTTCGTGCCGCGTGAGGAGGATGCGCCGGCGCGGTTTGCAGCGATTGAGATCGAGCTCGCCGACGACCTCTGGCTGCCTCGCGTTATCGTCCTGCACGAGAGCGACGGCGAGATCCTCCACAGCTTTCACCTGCAGGAAATCGAGCTCAATCGTGGCCTGGAAGAAAAACGATTCACATACAAGCCGCCCCGGGGTTACGCCGTGCTGAAACCATAACGGGGGACGGTGAAGGTCCACGAGGCGACGGGCGCCTTCGACAGCGCTCAGGACAAGGTCACAGGCATGGTGCAACTGGACTATTCAAGCCCCTACGGAGTGGTGAGGTTGTGCGGAGAGGACGGGCGGCTCTGCCGGGTGATATTGGGCCAGCGCAAAGGGGGCGCCCGGACTCGCACGGAGGCTCTTCGCGCCGGGGCCCTCGCACCCTATG
>JAUWZH010000002.1 GCA_030615435.1 Candidatus Brocadiaceae bacterium
GTGATCAACATGTTGAGCCGCGGCTCCGAGAGCGGAATGACCACCCGCCGCGTAGAGGACGTGAAGATGAGCGTGGAAACCCCGTGGGTCCTTCAGGGTGCGGGCAAGGTCTCGGTGCTCATCAAGAGCCCGCGGGCGGAAGAAAGCCTGTCGTACTGAGAACAGGAGTCAACGAGAAGATGAAGGCAACGAAGTGGATCGTTTTGGCCGGGGTGCTGCTGATGGTGCCGCTGGGGGCCCTGGGCGATGGCAGCAAGAGCTGGACCCTGAGCGGCACGGAGGCGTTCTCAGAGGGGGACCTGAACGGCGTCTCGGTCACGTCCACCGGCGAGGCGGTGCTCGGCCCTCCGGTTGAGAAGATCGAGGGCCTCGAGGCCAACTACGTGTGGGACATCGCCGTGGGGAAAGAGGACGTGGTCTACGTCGCAACCGGCGCGCCGGCCGCCCTCTATGCCATCAGGGGCGGCAAGCTGGAGCTTCTGCACAAGACCAGCGAACAGCACGTGCTCAGCGTCCTGCCGCTCCCCGACGGCTCGGTGCTCGGCGCAACCACCCCCCGGGGCATCATCTACCGCGTGGATGCTGCGGGGGACGTCACGGTCTTTCAGGACCTGGACGAGCGCTACGTCTGGGACATGGCGCTCGGGCCGAAAGGCGACGTCTACTGCGCCACCGGACCTGACGGGCGGCTTCTCCGGATCGTTGAGGGGGGCGAGCCGGAGGAGGTCTTCAAGGCCGCCCAGAGCCACCTGTTCTGCATGGCACTGGATCCGAACAGCGGGGAGGTGTTTCTCGGCACACAACCGGGCGGCCTCATCTATCAGGTCACTGCCGGCGGCAAGGCTACGGTGCTCTACGACACCGAGGAGACGGAGGTTCGCACGCTCCTGCTCGGGCCTGAGGGGGAGTTGTATGTCGGCACCGCCCAGGGGGCCAGAGGGGGTCCCTCTGCTCCTGTAGGCCTGGACGAGGAAGAGTCCGCCCCGGAGGCCCCTGCGGCATCCGACGAGGGAGATGCGCTCGCCGACAGGCCCTCGGCTCCCAACAGCCTCTACCGCATCCTGCCGGGGAAAGGGGCGGTGCGCCTGGCCCGCTTCTCCGCAGCGTTCGTGCTGAGCGTGGCCCTTGGGGATTCGGGAGAAGTGCTCGCCGGCACCGGCGTGGAAGGGCGGTTGGTGGCGGTAAGTCCGGAGGGAGTGACGCGGATCGTCACCGACTTCGAGGCCCAGCACGTCTCGGCGATGGCAAGCGATTCGAGCGGCGTCCTCATCGTGGGCACTTCCAACGGCGGCGGCCTGTGGCGCCTGGGCAGGGGACATCGGAAGGAAGGAACCTTCACCAGCGCCGTGTTCGACGCCGGCTACCTGGCCCGATGGGGTCGCCTCTGGTGGAAGGGCACAGGGCCGGACAGCACGGCTGCCGCCGTGAGCCTGCGGACGGGCAACGCCCGGGAACCCGATGAGACCTGGAGCGAGTGGTCCCCGCCCGTGCTGCAAGCCGCTGGGGAGCCGGTGGAGGTCCCGATGGGACGCTTTGCACAGATCAGAGCGCAGCTCTCCACCACTGACAATGCCGCGACTCTTCGGTTGATCGAGCTGGCCGCCAGTTACCGTCAGGTCAATCGCCGCCCGCAGGTCAAGAACCTGAGCATAGATGGCGCGGAGCCGGGCGGGGGAAAGGGGCCTCAGCCGAGACAGCCGCGCTCGTCGGAGGAGCCGCCCGGCCAGCGGACCGTCGAGTGGGAGGCCGCCGATCCGAACGGGGACGAGCTCGCCTTCGACCTTTCCTACCGCGGCGCCGACGAGATGGAGTGGAAAGAGCTGGAGAAGGACCTCAGGGGGGAGAACGAATACACCTGGGACACACGCCGTGTGCCCGACGGGCATTACGTGCTGCGGCTGGTTGCCAGCGACCGCTTCGCCCGCCCCGGCTCCGAAGCCCTGGAGGCGGAGAAGACCACGCCTCCCTTCGTGATTGACAATCGGCGTCCACAGGTGCTCGAGCTTGAGGCTGCCGCGCTGCCGGACGGCTCCTACCTCATAACCGGGATCGCCAGAGACGGCTACAGTGGCATTCGGGCCATAGAGGCCAGCCGCAACTCCGGGGACTGGGTTCCGGTTTTCCCGCAGGACGGCATCTTCGACTCCCCGGCCGAGCGCTTCACATTCCACACGGATGTCCTCTCCGAGGGGGAGCACGTCTTCGTGTTCGCGGCCACGGACGACGCCCAGAACACGGGCAGCGAGAAGGTCGTGGTGCACATCCGGTAGGGCCGCTCGTTCGCCTGGCCGGCGCAAGGCCCGGGCGCCGCGCCGGCAACCGCCTTCGAGGCGGAACCGAAGCCGGGCAACGCAGTTGCGGCGCCTGCGGTTCAACGGGCCCGAGGTATGGCGGGCGTGCAGTTCACAGTGGGCATAGACGTGGGCAGCGCGGCCATCAAGGCCGTGGCCTTCTCAGAGGACCGGCCCGTGGCCTGGCTCCAGGAGGTCACCGGTGCCGACATGGCCGCCCAGAGCGCCAGGGTTCTGAAGAACCTGCTCGGTGCTCCACAGCTCGGGGGCGCAGAACCGCAGTTCGTCTGCACGACGGGCTATGGCCGCAACCTCATCGGGGAAGCCGACGGGCAGGTGAGCGAGATCCTGGCCAACGCGCTGGGGGCCGGATGGATGTGGCGGCGCTGGGAGCGCCTGGAGCAGATCTGGGGAGCTGCCCCGCACCCCCCTCGGGCACCGGAACCGTTCCGCACGATCGTGGACATCGGGGGGCAGGACAGCAAGGTCATCACCTTCACCCCCGACGGGCTGGTGGATCAGTTCGCCATGAACGACCGTTGTGCCGCAGGCACAGGGCGGTTCCTGGAGGTGCTGGCCGGCTCGCTCGGCGAGGACCTGGGGCGGATGGACGCGCTGGCTCTTTCGGCCCCATCATCGGCCCCGATGAGCAGCACCTGCACGGTTTTCGCGCAGTCGGAAGTGGTTTCGCTCCTCTCCGAGGGGGTCAGCAAGCGAGAGGTGGCGGCCGGCGTATTCCAGGCCGCGGCGGAGCGCGCAGCGGAGCTGGCCCGGCAGGTCGGCTGGCGTCCGCCGGTGATGTTCGACGGCGGGCCGGCGCACCTCAGGGCCCTGCGGAGCGCCCTCGAACGGGCCCTGGGCTGCGAGGTGGCCGTGCCTCCCTGTGCGGAGTATACCACCGCGCTCGGCGCGACGGTCTTCGCCGCCGCGCGGGAAGCCCCCGTGAGGGAGGCACGCTCTGAGGGAAAAACGCCGGCGTGACACGGGGTTTGATAGGGCCCGGCGGGAGGGGTAGTATGAATGTGGAGCCCACGGGAAGAACCTGGCACACCGGAAAGGGGCCCGCATGAGGATCTCGAGAGCAAGCGGTGGGATTGCCTGGGTGATCGTCGTTCTGGCGGCCGGGGCGATGGCTCAGGAGCCCGGTCCGCAAGTGGGGCGGGTGATGGAGCCGCTGACTGAGATCCGCCGGATCGTCCTCAAACGCTACGCTCGCCTCGCGCCCGTCGCAGTATGGGAGGCCGCTGAGCGCGGCGTGGGGTTGGACGTGCGTTTCTCAGACAGTTTCAACGGTGCAGGCCGTGCCAGGGGTGCCCTGCGCACGGTCCGGCTCGGCAAGCGATACTACCGGATCGGCGCCCTGTTCGGAACCGAGAACGCGTTGACGTGCCTGGTGCCCGCCAACCAGACAGATACGCTGAAGAAAGTCGCCGGCTTCCACAGGGGCCAGGAAATCACCGTGGAAGGCACGATTGTGGGAGCGATAGGTGAGCGCCGCTGTGTTCTGGTGGACAGGGTCCTCACGGGCCACGACGCGAAGTCAGTCATCGAACACGAGCTGATCCTGGGCTGGGCCGAGGAGGGGGGCGTTGCGCACAAGAAGATCGTCAAACCCGGCGAATACACGGTGGAAATCCCCTGTCGGAACAGGAAGGGCCAGAGCGTGACGGCGGCCGTCCTGGTCGAGCAGTTCCCCCGGGAATGGTTCCTGAAGCAGATGGAGAGGCGCGGGGCCGCAGGGGAGGACATGTGGGAAGGACCTCCGAAACGCTACGACAGGTATTCCCCCGAGGCGGTCTACAGGCATGCCGCCGACGGGGCGCTGCGGCACGTGCGTTTTGAGGACCGCGTGAAGGGACGAGCCCCCGGCTTCCCCAGAACCGTGCGACTGCCCGGCAGAAGGCTGATTCGCATCGGGCGCGCTTTCGACACGTACACGGGGCTCACCTGCCTGATGCGGGCCAGGGACCACGCCGCGATGCAGTTGGCCCGTCGCCTCGTGCCGGGCCAGGACGTCGAGGTCAAGGGCACGATTCTGCCTCCGGCGGGAGGCTACAAGATCGTGCTGGTTGACGAGCTCGTGCTGCCCGGGGCAACAGGACCGACCGAAAGCCCGGAGATCTGGGTAGTGACGGTGTTCTGGGGCGAGGAAGAGCCCAGGATGTTCTATGAGGTCGGTCGTTACCTGCTGGACTTTCCGTGCCGGTTCGTGGAGGGGCGCACGGAACGCCTGACGGCCGAGCTGCGCGAGGTGCGCGTGATCAAGGGCAGGAGGAGAACGCCGGCCCCGGGCAAGGAAGAGCTCAAGCCCCAGGAAAAACCCGAAGGAACCGGCGAAAGCGATTGAGCCGACCGGCGCCTTTGCGGGGGGTGGTTTTCACTTCGGCTGCAACAACTCCGCAGCCAGTTGCGTGCCCCTTTCCAACGCCTTCTGGTTGACCTCGATATCGCGGCTCTTGCGGCCGGTGAGGAGCTGCCGGATCGCCTGCTCGACGCTCTTACGGCAGCAGATGCCCGTAGCTTTCCGGAAGGCACCCAGCAGCAACACGTTCCCCACCAGGACGTTGCCCAACTCGGCGGCCTGCTCGGTGGCGGGAACGGGCAGGACGGTAACCTGGTGGGTGCTTTCGTAATCTCCGAGCTCCACCAGGGAGGTGTTGACCACAAGCAGCCCCCCCGGGCGGATCGCATCGCGGAAGCGCTCGAAGGAGGCACGATTCAGTATGATCAGAGAGTCTGCCTTCTCCACGAAGGGGCTGAATATCTGATCGGGCGAAATCACCACGTGACAGTTCGCGGTGCCGCCGCGCACTTCACTGCCGTAGGAAGGGAGGTATGTCACCTCCTTGCCCTCGCTCATCGCGCTCATGCACAGGAGCCTGCCCAGCGTCAGAACCCCCTGCCCGCCGAAGCCGGCAATGATGATCCTGTGCACCTCGCGGGTGGAATCTTTCAGACTCATCTCTCTCCCGGAAGCCGGGGGAACCTATCTGTCCCCATCTTCCCCTGCGCTCACGTCCTTGATGACCCCCAGCGGGAAGCTCTTTACCATCGTTTCCTCGATGAACTCGCAGCACTCCACGGGCGTCATCCTCCAGTAGGTGGGGCACGGAGAAAGCACTTCCACCAGTGAGAACCCGACCCGCTCGATCTGATACCGGAAGGCCTTCTTCAGCAGTTTCTTCATCCGGCGCACCCGCGCCGCACTGGTCACGGTCGCCCGCGCCAGAAAGCGCACGCGATCGAACCCGCTCAGCAGCTCGCAGACGCGGATCGGATAGCCGTCCTGTTCCGGGTCACGGCCGCGAGGGGTAGTCTTGGTCTTTTGGCCCACCAGTGTGGTGGGAGCCATCTGGCCCTGCGTCATGCCGTAGACGGCGTTGTTGATGAATATCACTGTGATGTTCTCACCGCGATTGGCGGCATGAATCGTCTCTGCCATTCCAATCGAAGCCAGGTCGCCGTCGCCCTGGTAGGTGAAGACGATCCTGTCGGGCCGAACCCGTTTCAACCCAGTGGCCACGGCGGGCGGGCGGCCGTGCGCCGCCTCGCTCCAGTCTATGTCTATGTAGTCGTAGGCCAGCACGGCGCACCCGACCGGCGCGATGCCTATGGTGCGTTCCCGAATGCCGAGTTCGTCAATGATCTCGGCCAGCACGCGATGCACCGTCCCGTGCCCGCAGCCCGCGCAGTAGTGCGTCGGAACGTCAATCAAGCACTGCGGCCGGGCGTAGAGTGTCTCGCACCTGACCGTGCGTGTTTCTCTCATCCGTTCTGGTTCTCAGCCGAACAGGGCGACGAGTTTGTCTGCGATTTCGCGGGCCGTGGGAACTGCTCCCCCCATACGTCTCAGCAGGTGTACCGGACAGCGCCCCTCCACGGCGAGTCTGACGTCTTCGACCATCTGCCCGGCGTTCATCTCAACGGTCAGCACCCCGCGCACCCGCTCGGCCAGTTCTGCTATCTGTCGGCACGGGAACGGCCAGAGCGTAACCGGGCGAAGCAACCCGACCCTGCCGGGCAGCCTTCGAGGCGGCCAGGCGATCACTTCCCGAGCGATGCGGGCGCAGGTCCCGTATGCCACCACCAGGACGTCCGCCTCCTCGCAGGCGATCTTTACGCAGCGCACCTCGGTGCGCTTGATTTCGTCGTACTTCTCCTGGAGCTTGATGTTGTGTTTCTCGAGCTCGCCCTTGACACCTCGAAAGGACCTGACGATGTTTCGAGGCCGGCCGGCGGCGCCCGTCAGCGCCCAGGGCTTCTGGTGGGGCCGTGGGGGCCTCAGGTGATCGAGCGCGACCGGTTCCATCATCTGTCCGACCATCCCGTCGCCCTGGACGACGACGGGGTTTCGATAGGTGTCGGCCAGCTCGAAGGCGAGGTAGGTGAACTCGGCCATCTCCTGGACGGTGGAGGGAGCGAGGGCCGGACACCGGTAGTCGCCGTGCCCGCCGCCGCGCGTGGTCTGAAAATAATCGCCCTGCGAGGGTCCTATGTCGCCCAGCCCCGGGCCGGCGCGGGAGATGTTCACTATGACGGCCGGCAGCTCGCTGCCGGCCAGGTAGGAGATTCCCTCCTGTTTGAGGCTCACCCCCGGGCTGCTGGATGAGGTCATGCAGCGTACGCCCGCCGCGCTGGCGCCGTAGAGCATGTTGATGGCCGCCAGTTCGCTCTCCGCCTGCACGAACACGCCCCCACGCAGGGGCAGATGGTCGGCCATGTAGGCGATTATTTCGTTCTGCGGAGTTATGGGGTAACCGGCGTAGAACCGACAGCCCGCCCGCATGGCCCCCTCTGCGGCGGCCTCATTGCCCGACATCAACTCCCTGCCTGCTTTCGATGGATGCCCGCTCATCAGCCCTGTAAGAACCCATTCGATTCCCGCCAGACCTACATCGGGAGCCCGCCCAGCTCACTCCGAAGCCACGCTGGATGCCATCTCCGCCACGCGATAGACCTCAATGGCAGCATCCGGGCAGATTGTAGCGCATTTCAGACAGCCGGTGCAATCCACATCGTCCCGGACGGCGGCATTCAGCAACCCCTCCATGTCGGGGCGCGGGTCTATGTAGAGCTTGCCCTCGCCGCAGGCTTCGACACAAAGGCCGCAGCCCTTACAGTAGCGGGGCAGGATTGTCACCTCGAATCTCTTATCTGACATACCGGGCCTGTCCACTCCAACCGAGTTTCTCGCGCAGAGTCTCAAAGAACGTCCGGCGCCCGGTCTGGATGAGCCTCAGCCGCTGCTCCGCCCGCCGGACCCGAACCGTGTCGCCCTCCCGCAGCGTGTGGTAGATCTGTCCGTCCACGGTCAGGGCGGGGTTCTCGGCGCCCCCCCGCAGTTTCATCTCCAGAACGCTCTCCGGCGGCATCACGATGGGCCGGTTGCTCAGAGTGTGGGGGGAGATCGGAGCGACCACGAACGCCTCCAGTTCAGGCACGAGCAACGGGCCGCTGGCGGCGAGGCTGTGCGCCGTTGAGCCCACCGGAGTAGCTATTATCAGGCCGTCGGCGCGGTAGGTGGTCACCGGCTCACCGTCGGCGAGCAACTCGATGGTAATCAGGCGAGACAGGGACGAGCGCGACACGACGACGTCGTTGAGGCCGAGGGTTTCCATGATCGCGCTGCCGCCTCGTTCGAGGCAGCAGTTGAGCATCATTCGCTCGCGCACCTCGCAGCGACCCTCAAGAACGTCGCCCAGCACCTCCCGGGCCTCCTCCGCGGTGGCCTCGCTCAGGAAGCCGAACTTGCCCACGTTGATCCCAATGATCGGCACCCCGTCCGGGGCAAAGGTTCGGGCCGCGTGCAGCACCGTCCCGTCTCCCCCGAGGACGACCACGAAGTCCGCCGGCCCGCCCGACCATTCGTTCTCCATGTCGAGGTGAACGACGACCTCGGCGCGTCTCTCAAGCCAGGACTGCACCCGGCCCACCACGTCGAGCACGCCCTCTTTGTCACGATTGGCGAAGATGACGACCCTTTTCATGGGCCCGAATCGCCCCCGGTATCAAACGGTTCCTCTTTCAGCTCTCCCTGCAGCGTCTCGACCAGCTCGGCCACCCTCGCCTCTGCCACCTCAAGGGCCTCGTGGCAGGCCTTGTAGGCCTTGACGCCCTCTTCGTAGAGCTCAAGGGCTTTGTCGAGCGGCAAATTGCCCTCCTCCAACTGCGAGACGACGGACTCGAGCTTCTTGAGGTTGTCCTCGAAGCTGGGGCCTTGAGCCTCGCCGGCCGCGGCATCGTCATCTTTCTGTTCCGCGCTCATACCGTATATCTTGCCGCGTTCGGGGTGTCCGGTGCAAGGGACTTTCCATCCGAGCGTGCACATCCGCCCGCTCGGCCACTTGACTGGGAAAAAGGAATCTGCAACCGTAGCGTGCCGCAGGGCGGCGCCGCCCAGTTCGGTTTACGGGTCGCAAGAAGATGCATGAGGCAGCAGTAGGAGGAACAATCCGGGTGGGCTGGAACGTTTACGTGACGAGAAAGATGCCGGGGGCGGCACTCCAGGTGCTGCGCGAAAGGTGCGAGACGGTCGAGGTCTACCCGGAGGACGGCGCGCGTCCCCACGAGGAGTTCATCCGCGCGGTGCGGGGCCGAGGACGGCTGCTCCGCAAGGTGGTGACGGCATGTCAGTTCTGCCCTCCGAGGATACCGTAAGGAAGGCCTACGCTCTCGCCAGCCCCTGCCGTATCTGCCCGCGGCTGTGCGAGGTGAATCGCCTGGCGGGGGAGGTAGGCCACTGCGGCACGCACGTCCTCCCCCTTGTCGCGAGCGCCGGGCCGCACTACGGGGAAGAAACCGTCCTGGTGGGCCGGGGCGGTTCGGGCACCATTTTCCTCGGCGGATGCAACCTGGGGTGTGTGTTCTGCCAGAACTACACCATCAGCCACGGCCGCGAAGGCACTCCCACAAGCCCCGAGGAGATCGCTCACCTGATGCTCCTGCTCCAGCAGCGCGGTTGTGAGAACATCAACTTCGTCACCCCCACACACGTGACCCCGTGGCTGATGGAGGCCGTGCGCCGGGCGCGGCTCGAGGGGCTGAGGGTGCCCATCGTATACAACTGCGGGGGCTACGAGCGCGTGGAAACACTCCGGCTGCTCGAAGGAACGGTTGACATCTACATGCCGGACGCCAAGTACTGGGAGGCCGAACAGGCCGCGCTTTACTCCAACGCCCCCGATTATCCGCAGCTCATGCGCGCCGCACTCAAGGAAATGCACCGCCAGGTCGGGGACCTCCAGGTTGCGGGCGGCGTGGCGCGGCGCGGCCTGCTCATACGCCACCTGGTCATGCCGAACGACATGGCCGGCAGCAAGGAGGTGCTGGACTTCATAGCGAAGGAGCTCTCGCCCCACAGCTCGGTGAACGTGATGGACCAGTACCGGCCCATGTACCGCGCCCACGAGTTCGAACAGATCGCGCGCCGCCCAAGCCGCGAGGAATACGAGGAGGCGAGACTGCACGCCGAGAGGCTCGGACTGAGGTTGCTGTAGGCGATGGGGGCGAGCACTACTGTCCGCTCCCCGCGATAGCCTGGGCGGGGGATGCCCCGATGCGCGGCGCTGCAATTTGAAAGCACCCCCGTTTCTGTTACAATCACTTGCCCCACGGGGTTTTTCGCTCCCGCACGAACCGTATGGACGCAATGTTGCCATGAGCGACGAGCAGGCAAGATCGCTGCCGGGAACTGAGGACAGGATGCCGGACCAGTGGGGACACTGGCGCGCGCTGCACGAGGCGGCGGTGCGCCAGTTCGAGCTCTACGGCTACGGCGAGCTCCAGACTCCCATCATCGAAGAGACCCGCCTGTTCGTCAAAGGCACGGGCGAGAGCACCGAGATCGTCGAGAAGCAGATGTACTGCCTGGACACCGGCGAGGGGCAGAGCATCGCGCTGCGCCCCGAAGGGACGCCTCCTGCGGTGCGGGCGTATCTGGAACGCAACCTGCACAAACAGCACCCGTTCCAGAAGTTCTGGTACGCCGGCCCGATGTTCCGCAGGGAGCGCCCGCAGAAGGGCCGGCTGCGGCAGTTCCATCAGATCGGCGTGGAGGCTATCGGCAGCGTCAGCCCGCTGCTGGACGCCGAGACGCTCCTTCTGGCGACCGACATCTATCGGGAGGCGGGCCTGAAGCAGTGGCGGGTGTGCCTCAATTCGATCGGATGCGAACGGTGCCGCCCCGGCTACCGGGAGGAGTTGCGGCGCCGGCTCAGCACGCGCCGGGAGGAGCTGTGCGAAGACTGCCGCCGCCGCCTGAAGCGCAACGTCCTGCGCGTGCTCGACTGCAAGATGGAGGACTGCCGCGCGGTGGTCGCCGAGCTGCCCGAGGTAAGCGATTATCTCTGCAATGAATGCCGGGAACACCACGGCGCAGTGAAACGCGTGCTGACGGAGCACGACGTTCAGTACGAGGAGGACTCCCGTCTGGTGCGTGGCCTGGACTACTACACCAGGACGGTCTACGAGATCAAGCACCCGGCCCTCGGCGCGCGGGACACCATCTGCGGCGGCGGGCGCTACGACGGGCTGGTCGAGGAGTTGGGCGGCCCTCCGACGCCGTGCGTCGGTTTCGCGATGGGCGTCGAGGCGAGCCTTCTCGCCATGGAGGCGGACCTCGGGCCGGCCACGGACTCCGGTGGGCCACCGGCCGTCTTCATTGTCAGCTTCGAAGAGGCGGCGAGAGAGAGGTGCTTCGACCTGCTGGAGGCGCTGAGGGCCGCCGGAGTGCCCGCCGACATGGACTTCGAAGGCCGCAGCGCCAAGGCGCAGATGCGCCTGGCCAACCGCGTCGGCTCTGCGTATTGTTTCTTGATCGGCGAACGCGAACTGTCCGCCGGGCAGGTGCTGATAAGGCAAATGGCCGGCGGCGAACAGTGGACTGTGCCCTGGCAGGAAGCCCCTCGCGAGGCGGCGCGCCTCCTGCGCGGGGATCCTTGAAGGGGCGGGCCGCTCTGGGCAGTGCGGGCCCCTTTGGACTCCGGGGTGGAAGATGGCCGAAGAGAGCATGCAGGGTTTGATCGAGGCACTGCGGGACTACCGCCTGCGCAGCAACGCCATCGGGGAACTCGTCGCGATGGGAGATGCCGCGGTGGCCCCCCTGACGAGTGCGCTGCACGCCGAGAGCCAGGAGGGCGCTCGCCGGGCGATCCTGCGCTGCCTCCGCGATCTGAGGGCGCAGGAGGCCGTCGAGCACGTCGCCCCCCTGCTCGAAGAGCGCCAGTTCAGAGATGCCGCTTACGACGCACTCGTCGGCATCGTCGGCGAGGACCTTGGGCCGGCCGCTCAACCCTGGCTCAAGTGGGCCGGGGAGAGACGCTCCGGCGCCGCACCCGCACAACAGCCCTACGAGCCTGAAATGCACGTGAGCGGCCTGCCCGACGAGCGCCTGATGGAGCTGGCGCTCAAGGGCTGCGGCGCCTCGTGGCATAAGGAGGCCAAGGGGCGTTTCGCCCTGGAGGTGCCTCTCGAAGCAGGCGGCCCGGCCCGGAAACTCGCCGTCAACCTCACTGCGAAGGATCACGAGGGGGCGGACATCGTGATCGTTTACGCGGACTGCGGGCCCGCCTCCGCCGAGCACTACGAAGGCGCACTGCGGCGAAACCTGCACATGCCCTACGGGGCCCTGGCAGTCCGGGACGCGGCCGGGCAGCCCCGATTCGTCATGTTCAACGCCCTTCTGCGCGAGGACATGAGCCCCCTGGAGCTGAGGAAGAGCATCCTGTCGGTGGCAGAGCGCGCCGCGCGGGTGAAACAAGAGCTCGAACAGTAGCGCAATCGCCGATCTCGACGCCGCGGCCTTGCGAAACGGCAGACCGCAGGCGACAGGACACACCCCGGCAAGAGAGACCAGATGCTGAAAAGAACGCACTACTGCGGCGAAGTGAGGGCCGCGCACGTGGGCCAGGAAGTGGTGGTGAGCGGCTGGGTGGGCAGTTGGCGAGATCACGGCGGCCTGGTCTTCATTGACGTGCGGGACCGAACCGGCCCCGTGCAGGCGGTCTTCAATCCGGAACGCAACGCCGAACTGCACCGCGCCGCGGCCCAGTTGCGAAGCGAGTACTGCTTGAGCATCCGCGGGGAGCTGACGATGCGCCCGGAGGGGATGCAGAACCCCGACATCCCCACCGGCGAGGTCGAAATCATTGCCTCAGAACTCCAGTTGCACAGCGCGAGCGAGCCGCCGCCGTTCGAAGTGGAGCACCCGGGCGACCTCTCGCTCGACGTGCGGCTGCGCTACCGCTTCCTTGACATGCGCCGCCCCGAGATATTCCGCGTCTTCGCGCTGCGCCACCGGGCGCTTCAACTGACGCGGCGCTACTTCGACGAAAACGGTTTCATCGAGGTCGAGACACCCTTCCTGACCAAGAGCACCCCGGAGGGCGCGCGGGATTACCTGGTGCCGAGCCGGACGGTGCCGGGCAGCTTCTACGCCCTGCCTCAAAGCCCTCAGCTCTTCAAGCAGATCCTCATGATCGGAGGGCTGGACCGCTACTTCCAGATCGTCAAGTGTTTCCGCGACGAGGACGTGCGCGCCACGCGCCAGCCCGAGTTCACCCAGATAGACGCCGAGATGTCCTTCGTGGACGAGGACGACGTAATGGAGTGCACGGAGGGACTGATGGCGCGGCTGTTCCGGGAGGTCCTGGGCAAGGAGCTCTCGCTGCCCCTGCCTCGCATCGAGTACTCGGATGCCCTGGAGCGATACGGCACGGACGCGCCGGACCTGCGCTTCGGGCTGGAGATCTCCGACGTCAGCGACGTGGCGGCGCAGTGCGAGTTCAGGGTCTTTCGCAGTGCGGTGGAATCGGGCGGCCGCGTGCGCGGCATCTGCGTGCCGGGCGGGGCGAAGATGCCCCGGCGGGAAATAGACGCCCTGGTGGAGTGGATCAAGCAGTTCGGCCTGGCGGGCCTAGCCTGGTTCAGGCTGGAAGGGGGAGCCGCGCAGGGAGGGGTGGCGAAGTTCTTCAGCGAGGGTGAGATCGCCGCCATGGCGGAGCGCTTGGGCGCGGAAGACGGGGCGCTGTTGCTCTTTGCAGCCGCTCCCCGACGCCAGGGCCAGGTCGCCCTGACCCACCTTCGCTGCCACCTTGCCCGCGAGCTCGGGCTCATCCCCGAGCACCGCGACGAGCTGTGCTGGGTCGTGGGGGCCCCGGCCTTTGAGATGGACCCGGAAACCGGGCAGCTCACCTTCCCGCACCACCCGTTCACGGCGCCGGTCCCCGAGGACGTGGGGCTGTTGGAGAGCGATCCCACCGCCGCGCGGTCGCGCGCCTACGATCTGGTTCTCAACGGCGTCGAGCTCGGCGGCGGAAGCATCCGCATCGCGGACCGCGACCTGCAGATGCAGATATTCAAGATCCTCGGCTACAGTGAAGATGCGGTCGAGAAAAGGTTCGGCTTCTTCATGAACGCGCTGCGCTACGGGCCCCCGCCCCACGGGGGCATCGCGCTCGGAGTGGATCGGATCGTCGCCTGCATGCTCGGCCTTGAAGACATCCGCGAGACCATCGCCTTCCCGAAGACCCAGCGTGGGGTCTGCATGCTCACCGGCGCTCCGAGCGAGGTGAGCGAGGCGCAGCTAAAGGAGCTGAACATCCGCACGGGGCGCTGAGCCGCAGCTCGGAACGCCTGCGGCGAACTCGGATAAGAACTGGGCACGGCACCCGCCGTGCCCCGTTCTTGCGTGATCCGTGCGGCAGGGCTCAATCCTGCCCCTGTTCCTCCAGGCAAGCGCGGCGCAGAACGCCGGTTGTGGCCGGAAAACCCCCCCATTTAAAAAAGTCATCAAGAGGAGTCAGACACCGCGCGCAGCCTACTGCGCGAGAAGCAAGCAGGCGACAAGAGGGCGGGCTTTGCCCGACCGCTTGCAAGGACCCGCTGTGCTACTTCGTACGCGGGGCCGCAGCAACTTGTCGCATGCGTAGCTTATCGCGGCCCTCTACGTGCCGGCAAGACGGGGAAAATGCTGTTATCAAAGAACAACGAAACCTTCTTTTTATGGGGAAAGGTTCTGTGAACGGCATGGGGGGGGGTTCCGGCCACAACCGACTACGTCAGAATCCTTCGCAATCCTTCGCTCGGTGGCCACAAGGCCACCCTTCTCTCGGATGAAGCACGCCTTCGAAGCCTCCCGATGCTTGGAATCTTCGGTTCTGCGCCGCGCTTGTGGTCGTTTCTTGCACTGCCCCGTCTTGCCGGTACGTAAAGGGTTTTACAGTAGGTAGCGCCGGATCTCCTGGCGGATGATTTCGCGCAGCTCCCGGCCGTTGCCGCGGGGCGCAGGAGCCACCCCTAACCCCGGATGCAAGGGGGCTTGCGCTTCCAACCGCCGCGCCCGGAGACGCGGGTGCTCTTCCTCACCCTCAAGGCGTCCTTTGCGCTCTTCGAGCCTCTCGCGGGCCTTCTCCATCCTTTCGATCCTCTCGCGCATCATTTCCTTCAGCCTTTCGACCGTCTCCGGATCGTCGGAGGTGAGTTCCAAGAGGACCCCGTTGTCCTTTTCGATGAGCTGGACCTGCACGTCCTCGGAGAGCATGAGCCCGAACCAATCCCTCGCCCTCGCCAGGCCCGGATGGGCCCTCGCGCTCTCCCTGAGGACGCGTGCGCCGCTGGCGAAATGCCGCATGGCCTCGATTCTTTTCGGGAGCACGCGCTTAATGACCTCGGCCTGCTCGGGCTCGTCGCTCGTTACGAGGATCATCAAGCCGTCGTCAAGGGGCTCTGTCTCCACGTTCACCTTCTCCGCAAGCGCCCTCTGACGGCGCGCCCTGACGGGAACGCCTGATGCTCCGGCGCGCCTGCGCAACCTGCGCCCTGCCTGCCGCAGCCAATTTAGCCGCTTGGGAAGCTCCTGCCGGATTTTTTCGGCCAGTTCCGGCTCCTGCGAGGTGACGCGAATGGTCACGCCGTCGGCGATTTCCTCCACGTCAACGCTCACCTCAGGGTGCGCCAGCAGGCCCATCCCGGCTTGATGGTGGACAGGGGCGATACGGCCCCTCATGGCACCCGACACTGCGGGGTCCGCCGGGACGCGCCGGAATTCGCCGCGGCGTTCTCTCATCCCGCGACGCCCGGCGCCGCGATACTGTTGAGCGCCCGCCGGCCGCCCCAGCGACAGGGCCGCCAGAAGCGCCAGTCCGACCACAACGTGTCTCAGATAGTGTCTGCGTCTCATCACTCCACCTCCTTCTGTTCTGAAGTCTACGGCAATCACTCCATCGGCTGCCCGCCTCAGCGGCGGGCGCTTTGCTCTGCTACTGGGTCAATCCTTGAGTGCGCCTCATGAAGGGGCGAGGTGAGCGCTGGCGCTCCCGGAGCATCCGCCCGAGTTGCCGGCGCTGCTGAGCGTTGAGCCCCTGGCGCAGTTCGAGCAGATGGGCTATGACCAGCCCGCGGATCCTCTCCTGCTCCTCGGCCATCCTCCGCTCGGCGGCGCGGAGCTCCTGTGGGTCGCTCTGAGGGGCCTGCAGCAGGGTCAGGAACTCTTCCCGGGCCGCCCGCGCGTTCTGCACCGGCCCTTCGAGCCTCTCGCGCAGCCTGCCCCGGGCGGCGAGTATCCGGCGACGCTGCTGGGGCGCAAGCCCAAACTCCTCCGCCTGGCCCACAACGAACCCTCTCCCGGGCACCGTCTCGCGTTGCTTCTCCGCGAGCAGAGGCTGCACGTAGAGGACGTGGTAGAGCCAGATTCCAACGAATCCGACGTTGAAGGCCAGGGAGAAGATCAACACTATGGCGAGACCGTTCCGTTTGCCCATCGCGCTGCTCCTTTATTGCACCTGCTCGACCCAATCCAGGTAGGCTTCGGTCACCGAGCCCGGGGTGACCACGCTGAGGAGGCTGACCGGCAGCTCGTCGGCCAGTTCCCCGGAGACCACGCCCGCTTGCACGCCCCGTGCCTGCGCCGCCGACCCGCTGATCACTCCACCTGAAACGAGGCCGACAGCGACGGCCAGCATGGCGGCGACCCGCATGAGCACAGGGACAGGCGACCGGGGCAGCAGGTGGACCTTACGCCTGCGCTCCCCCACCTGCGCCCGACGGACCGCTTCCCGGCACACGGACCTGGCGAAGCCGTCCGGCGCCGCCACAGCGGGCGCAGCATCCAGCAGCTTGCCAAGGGCTCGGTGTCCGTCCAGCTCTTCTGCACAGCGCGGGCACCCTTCCAGATGCTGACTAACCCGCGAGCGTGCTCCGGGCGGAAGCCCCCCGTCCAGGTAGGCGCTCAGTTTCTCTTGCACTTTCTTGCACTTCATCTCAGCCTCCATCTCTACAAACGATCATTCGGCCCGTATCCTGCGGAAAAATCCAGTTTTCTTGCCGGCGCGGGGCTACAACAAGTCTCTCAGGCGCTCCCTGAGTTCCCTTCTTGCCCGGGCAAGCAGAGAGTCCACGGCGCGGACGCTGCAGTGCATCGCCTCGGCGATTTCCTCGTAGCTCAGGCCCTCGTAGTGCTGGAGCACCAGCGCGACCCGCTGGCGCATGGGGAGTTCCTCGACCGCCCCCCGCACGCGCTCGGCTCGCTCGCGACGCAGCATCACCTCAGGGGGCGCCTCGCCGCCGTCTTCGACCGTGCTCAGATCGGGATGGTCCTCGGGGCTGCGTTTGCGGTACCGGTCTATGCAAATGCGCGTCAGGACGCGGTAGAGGTAGGTGCGGAAACTCGCCGTCGGGCGGTAGCGCGGGGCGCTCTCCAACACGCGCAGAAATGCCTCCTGGGCGGCGTCGCGGGCGCCGTGCTCGTCGGAGAGCAGCCGGAAGGCCACTCCGACAGCGCCGTCCTGGTGGCGGAGCACCAGTTCCTCGAAGGCGTCCATATCGCCCCGGCCCGCCGCGCTCATCAGCTCTTCGTCGCTTCTCAAGCGGCCCTCCGCCTGTGGCATCCGCTCCGGTTCGACCCCTGACAGCACGCCCCCCGGCCACCGCTTTTCACCAAAGGAGCAAGGGCTATGGTACGGCCCAATGCAGCGTCCCTACAAGCGAGATGCCACGGGCCTAAGGGGCTATTGCAAAACCCGGATCTACTGCGGCCGGCTGCGAAGCCCGATGGCTGTGTTGTCGGCGCAAAACGTCCTCAACGTGGCGTCCAGCCACGCTTCCGGCGTTTTGCGCCTGCCGCCTTGCCCTCAGGCTTCTCGCTCGTCCTCGTCACGAACGGGGTTTCGCAATAGCCCCTAAGTGCCGTGTGGGGGTCCCTCCGCTGAGACGGTTTGGTCCCGCAAGTAACGGAACTCTGATGAAAGGATCTGATTTGTGCTCTACCGTGATTTCGGCAAGACTGGCTGGAAGATCTCCGCTGTCGGCCTGGGGACGTGGAACATCGGGAACCAGTGGGGTGAGATTGATGAGGCCACCAGCTGGGCCATCGTTCGTACAGCGTTCGACAACGGCGCAAACATCTTCGACAGCGCCGAATCCTACGGCATTCCCAACGGGCTCTCAGAAGAGCGGCTCGGCACAGCGCTGTCGGAGAGCGGGAGTTGACGGCAGAGGAGCGAGAGGAACTGCTTGCAGCGCTCGCGTGATCAGCGCATGTGAGCGGGCTGGAGCTCTCTTTCCTTGTTCTCCAGAGCTCGGAAGGAGAGGGGGACATTCGCGCGTAGACACCGCAGGTTTGCGGGCGCACCCGCAGAAAGCCCTCGCTGGGCAGCGGATGCGAAATCCAGATCGAGAGAAGAGGCTATGGACACCATTATTGAACGCCAACGAAGCGTGCCGGTCGTGCGTGAGGTGGACGTGCTGGTGGTCGGCGGCGGGACGGCAGGTGTGCCCGCAGCTCTGGCGGCCGCGCGCCTCGGGGCCCGCACAATGCTCGTGGAGAAGTTCAACTCCTTTGGCGGCGCCATCACGTGGGGCCTGACGATCACCCTGCCGCCGTATCCGATCGTCGGCACCATCCTCAATGAGATACTGCGTCGCTTGCATGAGAGGTACGGCGCTGTCGTCCAGAGAGGCCCCGAGGCGCCCACTGTGGTGTTTGACCAGGAGCTTTACAAGTACGAGTCGCTGCTGATGCTCGAGGAGGCCGGCGTCGAGATGCTGCTGAACACGCTCGCCGTCGACGCGATAGTGGAGCGCGGGGCGGTCGGCGGCGTCATCGTCGAGAACAAGAGCGGCAGGCAGGCGATCCGGGCGAAGGTCACCATTGACTGCACGGGGGACGCCGACGTCGCGTTCCGATCGGGAGCCGCCACCGTCACGGCGCCGAGGGAGAAGCTTATGTCAGTCACACAGATGTGGGTGGCGGCGAACGTGGACACCACGGCGCCGGACGCCGCCGAAGGACTGACCTGCGTGAGCACTGGCCTTCACAAGGGTGAGCTGAATGTCTGGGGGGGCAACCTCGGCAACGTGGACGCCACCGACGCGTGGCAGCTCACTGGGGCGGAGATCACGTTGCGCAAGCAGAGCGTTCGCGACTGGTTGCAGAAGCGCGTGGACTCGCCCGCGTGGGCGGAGAGCTACATCGGATTCCTCGGCGCGCACCTCGGCGTGCGCGAGACGCGCCGCCTTGTGGGGGAGTATGTCGTTACTGCCGCTGAGTTCGGCAATGTGAGCTATGAGGATGCCGTTGGCACGACGACCTACGGCAAACAGATCCCCTATCGCGCTCTTGTGCCTTGCGAGCGTGATGGTCTGTTGGCGGCAGGACGATGCATCTCGACCGATCCCGAGGTGCAGCACAACATCCGCATCGCCACAGACTGCGCCCTGTTCGGCGAAGTGGCGGGGACCGCCGCCGCCATGTGCATCAAGGAGGGCGTCGAGCCCAGAGACGTGCCGGTCCGCACACTCAGACAGCAACTCGAGAAGCAGGGCGTGCATTTCGGCCCGCTCGACGAGCTTCCTCGGTCGCTGCGATAGGGCCGGCGTGGGACTGCACGAGGCGCCTTTTGAGCAACTTGGTCATTCGCCGCGCCGCGGCACGGCCCGGTGGCGTATAGATGGCAAGAACCAATCGTCTCAAGGAGGGAGAATGGAGCCGGAAATCATAGCCGATTACGAGTGTGGGTGTGGCGAAGGCCCGCTCTGGCACCCTGACGAGCGGCGGCTCTACTGGGTGGACATTGGGCCGGGGAGGATCTACCGCTACGAGCCGGCATCCGGCGCGCACGAGCAGTGCCACGAGGGCGCGGCGATTGGCGGGTTCACCATCCAGGACGACGGCGCGCTGCTGCTGTTCATGGCGAGGGGAGCAGTGAAGGCCTGGCGAGAGGGCGAACTGACCACGATCATTGACGAGATACCCGACGAGCGGGACTCCAGGTTCAACGACGTCGTTGCCGATCCCGCCGGGCGGGTCTTCTGTGGCACCATGCCCAGAGAGAGCCGGCTCGGAAAGCTCTACCGGCTGGATACGGACGGCGCCCTGTCGGTCATGGTAGAGGACGTGCCCGGCTCTAACGGCATGGGCTTCACGCCGGACCGCACTCAGATGTATTTCTCTGACAGCATTGATCATGCCATCTTCCTGTTCGACTACGATCGGGATACCGGCTCCCTGTCCAACCGGCGGGTATTCGCCGCCGTCCCTGAGGAAGAGGGCTGCCCGGACGGGCTGACGGTGGACGCGGAGGGCTACGTGTGGCTGGCGCTGTACCACGGCGGCTGCCTGGTGCGCTACGCCCCGGACGGGACGGAGGAGCGTCGCATCCGGTTCCCCGCCAGGCCGGTCACCAGCGTGACCTTCGGGGGAGACGACTACACCGACATCTACGTCACCACTGGCGGTGGCGGCGACAAGGCGCAGCAGGGTGAGGGCGCAGGGGCGGTGTTCCGCCTCAACCTCGGCATCCGGGGCGTCCCGGAGTTCCGGTCCCGGATTCGCCTCTGAGCCGGCGCGCCATTCGGAGAGGGAGCAAATCGGAGACAGGGGCGATGAAACGGCTTGGAATGCATCGCGTGGACGGACGTTCCTATTGGTTTGGGGGCTACTTCAACCGCTTCGAGCACGACCTGATGGTCCGCTATGCGGGCGGCGCCCGTGCGGACCGCTTCGACGAGACGTTCGGCGGCGCCGTTCCGTTCGCCGACGCCGAGATCGTTCGCGTCTTCGATACCGATGCCGCCGCCGCGGCGGAGTTCTCCGAGACCTTCCACGTGCCGGTCGCCCGAACGCTGGAAGAGTTCGCCGACGGCCTCGACGGGGTCATCGTTCCTTTTCCTTCCGGCGGTCCCGCCCGAGACTACGGGGTAACCGCGCCCCTCGCGGAGTGGGGCATTCCCCTTTTCCTCGACCGGATCATCCTGGAGCAGAGCGAACAATTGAGCGAGCTCTGCGAACGCGCGGCGGCGCAACGCGTCCCCCTGCACGTGTCCTCTTTCGTGCGCTATTGCGCGGCGCTCCTGCTTCCGGAGGGCGTTGTCGCCGCGCAGTGCGTGGTCGCTTCGGCCGAGGGGGAACCAGACGGCCACGGAGCCGACCTGCTCGACCTGGTGGACGAGCTGATGGGCGGCGCCATGCCGGCGAGTGTGAGCAATGCCGGCGATGCTGCCAAGGACGTCCTCTGCATCCGCTATGAGGACGGGCGCCATGCAATCCTGCAACTCTTCCATGCCGGCGAGATGCCGATGCAGGTGAGCGCCTTCGGTGGCGACTGGAGCCGCGTCATAGTGCTGGACGGCAGCCAGAACCACTTCGCCGCGTTCCACCAGTTCGAGGCGTTCCTGAGGTCGTTGGAGACACGCGAGCCGCCGGTTCCCTATGACCGCATGGCGGCGAATGCCGGCGTCCTGCACTTCGCCGAACGGCAGGAGTTCTGCCGATGCGGAAGGCTCCTGCACAGTCATGATGCTTGAGCCGCCGCCGAGGAGCAGGGCGCGTCGGCGTGGCTTCGCCTGCCGTCACGTGCGAAGCGGTTCCGCCACTTGACTACAGTAGCCTGACGAGTGCTGGAAGCCTCTGCGATCTCCCTGTGCGTCTTTCCTCTGGCCTCCTCAAGCGCGACACGCGCCCGATTTGCGAGGCGCCGTCGGAGTAACCGGGGCGTGGCCTCAGCGGCAACAGGGGAAAGAAGGCGAGGGCTATGAACAAGAGGAACGGCGGGAAGAATGCCGGCAGGAATGTGTTTTTCCTCGGCCTCGTATCCTTGTTCACAGACCTCTCAAGCCAGATGATCTACCCGCTGATCCCGGAGTTCCTCGTCGGCCTCGGGGCCTCCAAGACCATCATCGGCTTGATCGAAGGCGTGGCGGAGAGCACGGCGTCTTTGCTGAGGACGGTTTTCGGCAGGTGGTCCGACAAGGTGCGGAAGCGCAAGGCCTTCATATACGCGGGCTACGGCCTGTCTGCTGTCTCGAAACCCTTCCTCTACCTGGCGACCTGCTGGCCGCCCGTGCTCGGGGTCAGGTTCGCGGACCGCGTCGGCAAGGCGGCGCGCACTCCCGCAAGGGATGCCCTGATCTCCACTTCCGTCGCTGCTGACAAGAAGGGCAGGGCTTTCGGATTCCATCGCGCTATGGACAGGCTGGGGGGAATCGGCGGGCCGTTGTTGGCGCTGCTCCTGCTGCATCTGTTCAGCGCCCGCGAGGACAAAGTGCGCCTGGTCTTCCTCTTCTCGTTCGTTCCGGCCGTCGTGGCGCTGACCTTCATCCCTTTCGTGAGGGAGACTGCCCGCAGGGTGAGGACGGAAGGTCCCGGGAAGAGGACCGGGCTGGGCAGCCGCGCCTTCGTACTATTCGTCATCTCCTCGATAGTGTTCACCCTCGGCAACTCCTCGAACGTGTTCCTGATCCTCAAGGCCCGCGAGGCCGGGCTGTCGGTTGCGATGATCCCGGTCATCTGGGCCTTCTACAACGTCTTCTGCAGCGTTTCCTCGCCGATCTTCGGTTCGCTCTCCGACAGGATCGGCAGGGTTCCTGTCATCATCGTATCGTTCGTCTATTACTCGATCGTTTACGTCCTGTTCGGACTCTCCGTGGGGCTCTGGGCGGTCTGGGTCCTGTTCGGAGCATACGGAATCTATTACGGTCTGTCCGCGGGCATATTCAGGGCCTACATAGCCGACCTGGTGGAACCCGATTTCCGCGCTACGGCCTACGGCATCTTCAACACCGGGATCGGCCTGGCGCTGGTGCCCGCTTCGATCATCTTCGGCGCCGTCTGGGACGCCTTCGGCAGCAACTGGGCCTTCTTCGTCTCGGCGGGCTTCAGCATGGTCGGCTTCGCGATCTTCCTGACGGGCCTCACGATCAAGGTCCGGCACAAAGGGCTGCCAGGCCCCTGACCGATCGAGAGGGCTTCCTTTCGAGAACGAAAAGCGGCGCGGGCCGCACATGCAACCCACGCCGCGCACGACATGGTGGGCAGGGTCGGAATTGAACCGACGACACCGGGCTTTTCAGGCCCGTGCTCTACCCCTGAGCTACCTGCCCACCGGAAGGTTTTGGGATTCTACTCAGGGGGGCCGCAGCCGTCAAGAACCTTTGCCTGCCGCAGGGCGGTTCTCCGGCGCTGCTGTGGCCGGCGTGCGGGCTCGCCTCGGTTCAGCCGGCGGCGAGCTTCTCTCTGAGCAGGCGCCGCGCCGTTTCGAAGGCATCCTCGAGCTTTGAGATGTCGGACCCGCCCGCCTGCGCCAGGTCGGCCCGGCCGCCGCCGCTGCCGCCGAGCACCTCGGCCGCCGCCCTCACGATCTCCACGGCGCTCAGGCCGCGCTCCACGACGTCCTGGCTGAGTCCGGCCACCAGGGCGATTCTGCCCTCCTGCTCAGAGGCGAGCAGGCACGCCACTTTCTCGTTGTTCTTGCGCAGCACGTCGGAGGCGCTGCGCAACGCGGCATGATCGCCCTCCAGCTTCGCAAAGACCGCCCGCACACCTCCGATCTGTTCCGCCTGCTCCAGCAGGCCCCCGGAGGCCATCTGGCGCACGGCCCGCTCGCGGGCCTTCTGGAGCTCCCTTTGGAGGGAGCGGACTTCCTGGAGCAACTCTCCTGAGCGCTTCAGCAGGTTCTCCTGCTGGGAGCCGAGGATGCGGCAGAGACCCCCCAGCAGGCTCTCTTTGTCCCGGAGGCGTTCGAGGCTCATCAGACCGGTGACGGCTTCGATGCGGCGCACGCCGCCGGCGACGCTGCTCTCGGAGGTGATGCGGAACAGGCCGATCTCGCCCGTGCGCCGGCAGTGCGTGCCCCCACAGAGTTCGCGGCTGAAATCCCCGATGCCGATCACCCGCACGATGTCGCCGTATTTCTCGCCGAACAGGGCCATCGCACCGAGCTCCTGGGCCTCGCTGCGGCTCATGCGCGTGCTGACGATCGGCTCGTCGGCGAGGATTCTCTCGTTGACGATGAGCTCAACCTCCCGCAGCTCCTCCGGGCTCAGCTCCGTAGGATTGGAGAAGTCGAAGCGCAGTCTCTCGGCCGAGACCGCAGAGCCGCTCTGCGCGGCGTGCTCGCCGAGCACCTGCCGCAGCGCGTGGTGAAGCAGGTGGGTGGCGGAGTGGTTCCTGGCGGTGGCCTGCCGGCGCTCCTTGTCCACGGTGCACACGACGCTGTCGCCGAGGCGGACGGCGCCGCCGCGAACCCTGCCGACGTGGAGGATGAGGCCCTTCTCCCGCCGCGTCTCATCGAAGGCGAACTCGCCCTTCCCCGGGACGCGGATCGTCCCCGTGTCCCCTGCCTGGCCGCCGGCCTCGCCGTAGGCCGGGGTGCGGTCCAGGACGACTGTAGCCTCCTGGCCGGCCTCAGCACACTCAACCAGCTCCTCCCCGGAGATGATGCCCACCACCTGCCCCTCGCTCTCAAGGGTCTGATAGCCCGTGAACTCCGTAGGCTCGCACTGCGCCTGGAGCTGGGAGACCGGTCCTTCGCGGAAGACGCTTTTCTGGAACGTGGCACCCTCCCTGGACTGCTTCTGGTGCGCTTGCATCTCCCGCAGGAACCCCTGCATGTCCGCAGACATTCCGTGTTCCCTGAGGATGGACTCCGTCATCTCCACGGGGAAGCCGTAGGTCTGGTAGAGGTCGAAGACCTGCTTGCCGCGCAGCGTGGAGGCTTTCTGTCTTTTCAGGGAGGCGATGTGCTCGGTGAGCAGCGCTGAGCCCCGCCTGACGGTCTTGTGGAAGGCTTCCTCTTCCTGCCTCACGACCGTGGCGGTGTGGTCCCGCCCGTGCTGAAGTTCCGGGTAGGGTTCGGCGAAGGATTCCAGGACGGGCTCGATGAGCTCGGTCAGGAAGGGCCGGTCCACGCCGAGCTGCACGCCGTCCCTGACGGCCCTGCGCAGAAGCCGCCGCACCACGTAGCCGCGTTCCTCGTTGCTCGGAATCACGCCGTCGGCGATGCAGAAGAACACGGCCCGCGCGTGGTCGGCTATGCGCCGCATGAGGGGGCCGCCGGCGGAACCGCTCTCATAAGGCCGGCCGCAGATCTCCGCGATCCGCTCCAGGAGCGGCTGGAAGACGTCAATGTCGTAATTGGTCGGCACCCCCTGCAAGATCCGCGCCATCCTCTCAAGCCCCATCCCGGTGTCTATGTTGCGGGTGGGCAGAGGCACGAGGACGCCGCCGTCCTGACGGTCGAACTGCTGGAAGACCAGGTTCCAGAGCTCCACGTAGCGGCCTCCGCCCGTGGCGGGTTCGCAGTCGGGGCCGCAACCTGCGGCTTCGCCCTTGTCGTAGAATATCTCGCTGCACGGCCCGCAGGGGCCGTTCGGGCCCTCTTTGCGCACGCTCGCCGGCCAGTAGTTCTCCTCTTCGCCGTAGCGGTATATCTTTTCCTGCGGCACGCCGACCACCTCGGCCCAGACGCGATATGCTTCTTCGTCTTCCTCATAGATGCTCACGACCATCTTCTCGGCGGGGATGCCCATCTCCTCGCGCATGAACTGCCACGCCCACACGATGGCTTCCTCTTTGAAATAGTCGGCGAAGGAGAAGTTGCCGAGCATCTCGAAAAACGTGTGATATGAGGGAGCCTGGCCGACATTCTCGATGTCGCCGGTGCGCAGGCATTTCTGAGCGGTCACCGCCCGCTTCAGGCTCTTGTCCCCGCGTCCGTAGAACTCGTCCTTGAACGGGTTCATGCCCGAACCGGTGAACAGCAGCGAGGGATCGTGGCGGGGCACCAGCGAGTCCGACGGCACGACGCGGTGGTCGCGCTTTCGGAAGAAATCAAGGAACCGGCTCCTGATTTCGTCTGTTCTCATGCCGCGATTCACGCCAGATGGGTCTCGAATCCGGCAGGGGCGAAAAACCGCGAGAAGCCCCCCCCGGACCGTCGAGCGCCCTGCACATGCCGCCGGGCGCGGCTCGATAGCATAACCGGCCCTGGAACAACCGTCAAGCGCGCCGCCTCCGCCCCCGGCTGCTGTGCCCGGGCCACACTCTCCGAGCGGCCGCCCCGGCCAGGCGCCTCAGCCAACATGTGGCATTCTGCAACACTTGGCACGTGGAGGGCTATCTTGAAACGTTCAGCACGCGCCCCCTTTGCAGAAGCCTGGGTTGGGAAAAGGCAAAAGGAAGGGGTCAGAGGGCGGCGAGCAACGCTGCAAGGGCCCCATCCGAAACAGGAGGGCGAGCGCTGTTTTTCTTGCTTTTGGGGGCATTATCGCGGTATCATATTTGCGGTAAAAGCCCGCAGGTGCGGTTCTTGCATTCGACTTCGTCTTCCACGTTCGACCTCGGCGCGATGGCGCCCGCGCCGCGGTGCGGAGGAGGGATGGCGTGGAGCGTGAATATCAGCGTACAACAGTCGGCGAGATCCTCGTGCGCAACGGCGCGCTGTCTCGTTCCCAGCTTGAGGAAGCCTTGCGGATCCAGAGCGAGGAAGGGACCAGACGGCGCCTCGGCTCTATTCTGCTGGATATGCGGGCACTGGAGTCCGAGGACCTCTCTCACGCCCTCTCACTGCAGCGTCGGGAAATACCCGAAATCTCGGGGGAGCCTCTGAGAGAGCTCCCGGCTGAGAACGCCGCTCTGATTCCGGCGACCCTTGCGCGGCGCTTCAACGTCATCGCTCTGGAGAAAGACGGGGAGAACGTGCTCACCGTCGCCATGGAGGATCCCGCCAACCTGGCAGCCCAGGACCTGCTCTCGCTCGTGTGCGGGTGCCGCATAGAGGCAGTGAAGGGGCCGGCGGCGGACATCGCGACCACCATAGAGGAACTCTACGGCAGGCGGGCGGGCGCCGATATGTTCGCACTCGACCCGGAGCTGAGCCTGGAAGAGCTCGGCCTGGAGGTCGAACACACCGACCTTGCGACTCTGGACGAGGCGGAAACCACCGACCTTCTGGCAAGCGCCGAAGAGACACCAGTAGTCAAGTTCGTCGAGGCCCTTTTTCGGGATTCGCTGGCGAAGCGTGCAAGCGACGTACACCTGGAGCCGGGGGAGCAGACCACAAACGTGCGCGTGCGTGTTGACGGGGTGCTGCAAAGGCTCCTGACGATGTCCAAGGGCATGCACCCGCCCGTTGTCAGCAGAATAAAGGTGCTCTCCGGCATGGACATTGCTGAACGGCGCCTGCCTCAAGACGGGCGCTGTCGGCTGAGGCTTCCGGACCGTGATGTGGACGTGCGCGTCTCCACACTCCCCACCATCCACGGAGAGAAGGTCGTCATGCGGCTGCTGGACAAGAGCCAGGGGGTGCGCGAGCTGGAAGAGCTCGGGCTTGCGAAGAACGATCTCGCCCAGTTCAAGGAGGCGCTGGGGGCTAACTACGGCATGATCCTGCTGAGCGGACCCACCGGAGGCGGCAAAACGACGACCCTGTACGGGGCGTTGAGCTTGCTGAACCGGCCCGAGCGCAACATCGTCACGGTGGAGGAACCCGTGGAGTACGAGCTGCCGGGCGTCAGTCAGGTGCAGGTTAAGCCGCAGATCGGCCTGAGTTTCGCCAGGTGCCTCAGGCACATACTTCGCCAGGACCCCAACGTGATCATGGTGGGGGAGATGCGAGACCTTGAGACCACCCAGATCGCCGTGCGTGCCGCTCTGACCGGGCATCTGGTCCTTTCCACCCTCCACGCCAACAACGCACCGGCCGTGGTGAGCCGATTGCTCGACGTCGGCATACCCCCCTATCTGATCACGGCGTCGCTGAACCTGTGCATCGCACAGCGCCTGGTGCGGCGGCTGTGCCCGGAGTGCAAGGAGCCACACGAACCTCCGGAGGAGATGCGCTGCCGATTCGAGACCCGCGACCGCCCGCTGACCTTCTACAGGGCAAGGGGATGTGAGAGCTGTGACTATACGGGCTACTTCGGGCGCGTCGGGCTATACGAGGTCATGCCCGTCAGCTCACGCTTGAAGGAGATGATCCTCGATGGCCGCTTCGAAGGTGAGTTGCGCAAGGTGGCACGCGAAGAGGGCATGAAGACCCTCGCGGAACAGGGGATGCAGAAGATCCTGGAGGGGATCAGTTCAATCGAGGAAGTCGCAAGCGTTCCGGCCGAGCAAGGAGAGTGAGCTCGTGGATTGGTCGGTTGATCGGATACTCTCGCAGGCGGTGGAGCAGCGCGCCTCGGACGTGCATTTCACCGTGAGTCTGGCTCCGCAGCTCCGCATAGACGGGGAGTGGTCCTCATTGGGGAACTCGCCGCTTTCCAGGGCGGAGTGCGAAGAGACCGCCCGCAAGCTCCTGGGTGAGAAGCGGATGGAGGAGTTCCTCGCCAGCATGGAATGCGATGTCTCATACAGCATCAGCGGAGTGGGCCGGTTCCGGGTGAACGCTTTCAGGCAGCGAGGTTCGGTGGGCGTGGCGGTTCGAGTTCTCCCCTACACCGTGCCGGACTTCGAGGAACTGGGGCTGCCGCGGGACATGATGCACAGGCTCTGCGGTGAACCCAACGGGATAGTGCTGATCTGCGGTCCCACGGGCAGCGGGAAGTCCACCACGCTCGCGCGCATGGTTTGCTACATCAACGAGACGCAGAAACGCCACATAGTGACTATCGAGGACCCCATCGAGTTCCTGCACCCCCACGGCAAGTGCATCGTAGAACAGCGCGAGGTGGGAACAGACACCGCGAGCTTCTCCGAAGCAATGCGCCGAGTGCTCAGGCAATCTCCGGACGTGGTGCTGGTGGGGGAGATCCGCGACCCCGAAACGGTGCGCGCCGCCCTGATGATAGCCGAGACGGGTCACCTGGTGTTTTCCACGATTCATACCGGCGAGGTGACCCAGGCTCTGAGCCGCACGATTGACATCTTTCCCTCGGCCCGGCAGTCCGAGATTCGCGTTTCCCTGTCCCTGGTGTTGAGGGGGATGGTCGTGCAGCAGCTTCTGCCGGGCCTCAGGGAGCGCCGGCGCGTGCTCGCC
>JAUWZH010000342.1 GCA_030615435.1 Candidatus Brocadiaceae bacterium
AACCCGCATTATGTCAATACGGCGCACTTTCTTCTTGCATATCCAGCGCGACACCAGCAGGAACACGATGACCAGGGCCATTGCGAGCACGTACGTCCGCGGATAGGTCACCGCCGGCACCTTGTAGAGGTCGGTCTCATAGAGCCTGGCGATCGCCCTGGTAATCAGGCGCGCGAGGGGCAGGGCGAGTGCGATGCCCACGACGCCGAGCGGCACGATGTCGTTGGTGCCGATGCGGGCGACCTGATCCACGTTCAATCCCATGGCGCGGAGGGAGGCCAGTTCGCGCCTGCGCTCGGAGATATTCACCGTCGAGGTGTTGTAAATGACCGCGAAGGCTATCACGCCGGCGAACATGCTCAGCACAACCGTCATGATTGTGGACATGGCCGCCACGGTTTCCTCGAAACCTTCCAGGACTTGCCGGTTGGACACTATCGAGGATACCCCCGGCACGTCCTTCAGTTGAGCGATGACCGAATCCATCGCTCCGCGTTTCACTGCGAGCAGCGCGCCGTTGACCATTGGCGGCTCTCCGAGGGCCCTGGACAGGTAGGCCCGATCGGCGTAGGCCGTCAGCCCGATGAACTGTTCGGCCGTGGCTCGAACGGGCATGGTGACCTCGTCCTTGCCCCGCACATAGGGATCGGCGGCGAGGGACGATCCTCGAGTGACGCGCAGCATCTTGCCGAGTCTGTCGGGGATGAGCAGGCCGTCGGGCGGAATGTCCAGTCGCCGGCCCGCAGTGTCGTAGACGCTGTAGAGGTGGCTGTCAGGAGGCAAAGCCATCACCAGCACCGTCTTCTTCCGCCAGCCGCTGCCGAACTCGAAGCCGTACTGGAGGATGCCCTCCGCGCGCCGCACGCCCTCCAGGCGAGCCACGTCGGCGACCGCACTGAGGGGCCGTTCGGCCTGGAAACCCACGTGCACGTCCGCCCTGTCCACCTTGTTGAAATGGAACTCCATCAGGAAGTCCCAGAAATCCATCCCCGTGAGGCCGACTATGAGGATGAGCGTGGCCACCGTGACGCCGAGAATCGTGATGACGGTGCGCGCGCGGGCCCGAACCATGTTCCGTAAGGTGATTCGCCATTCGAGGCCGAGCCGCTTCCAGAGGAAACCCAACTGCTCCAGCCTGATCCGGTGCCCGCTCGGCGGGGATGGAGGACGCATGGCCTGGGCCGGCTGCAATCGCGCCACACGTCTGACGGACAGGATGGTCCCGAGCACGCAGGCGCCGGCGCTCAAAGCGAAGGCAACGAGGATGAGCTCCGGATGCAGTCGCGCCTCCAGCACTGGGAAGCGAAAGTAGGGGACGTAGAGCTTCAGCAACCTCAGTGCCAGCAACTGGCCCACCACCGTCCCCAGCAGCGTCCCGACAACCGCCACGAAACCGGCATAGCCGAGGTAGTGGAGGACGATCTCGGCCCTGGAGTATCCCAGCGCGCACAACAGGCCGATCTGGGTGCGCTGCATCTCCGTGATCCTGCTCATGATGACGTGCACGATGAGCGCGGCAATCAGCAGGAAAACCATCGGCAATACGACCGCCGAGCCGCGCAGCCCCTGAATCTCCTCCCTCACATACACGTTTGAAAGCTGTTTGTCCCGCCCGTACTTGTGGTAGACCCCGTACCGATCCAGGCGCTTCTCAGCCAGCTCCAGGACCTGCGTCACGTCCGCTCCCGGCCTGAGGAGGCCGACGATATTGTTGACGGCGCCTCCCATCTGTAGTGCACTCTCGGCAAAGGATTGGCGCACGAACACGATGGCGAACGCCCTGTCGTTGGGCATGAGCTGCTGGGGGTTGCGGATGGGGTAGACGTATTCCGGGCTGTATGCCGTGCCGACGATGCGCAGCCGCTCCTTGCGCTCCCTGAAGGTGGCAAGGAACGAATCGCCCGGGCGCAGGTCGTTGGCCTCGCAAAACCGCTGATTGACGATCACCTGGCGCTGATCACTGCCTGAGAAGTAGGAGCCGCTCACAATGTGGATGTCGTTGACGGGCGGTCGCTCATCCGCCGGCAGGGAAATGATCCGCCCGATGACGGCCCCTTCGTTGCCTTCCACGTCGAGGGTGACGTCCTGTACTATGCGCCCCTGCGCGCGCAGAACCCCCGGGATCGCCTCCACCAGACGCAGACTTGAAACGGGCGCCCGTTCGAGCTCGATGAAGAAGTGCGCGAAGTGGAACAGCTCGTAGTACGAATCGCGCGAGGACTTCAGGTTCTCATACGTCGAGTAGAGGCTTACGTAGATGGCCAACCCGCACATCACCACCATTGAGGCGGCGATGAACTGCCCCCTGGCATGCCAGATATCGCGCAGCAGCTTCGTTGTGAGTCGTCCGCTCACCAGCGCAGGTCCTCGGCTTCGACCGGGTTTTCGTTGGCGGCGATTTCCTGAATGGCGCCGCTGCGCATCCTCACCGTC
>JAUWZH010000104.1 GCA_030615435.1 Candidatus Brocadiaceae bacterium
GCCGGCGGCGCCCGGTCTCGACTCCCGCTCCATGTCTCTTTCCCCTGGGGGCGCCTCCCCCCCACACCCGGCGTTCTGCGCCGCGCTTGCCTGATCCTGCAATCGGGCTTCGTCTCAGACACTTGCGGCAACCGGAAGTCCAGACCCTCAAGCCATCCACTCCATCATGTCCCTGGTCACGGGGTAGGCGGGTGGCTCTCCGCTGCAGTAGCGCCTCACCTCTTCGACGACGCTGGCACCCAGATGACTGCAGTCCTGGCCGCCCGCCACGTGCGGAGTGAGGAAGACGTTCGGAAGGTCGTAGAGGGGGCTGTCCGGTTCGGGCGGCTCCGGGTCGGTGACGTCAAGGCAGGCGAAGATACGCCCCTTCCGGAGCTCCTCGATCATTTCCCCTTCCTCCACGATCCGCCCGCGGGCCGTGTTGATGAACACGGCGCCGTCCTTCATGCTGCGGAAGTGTTCGCCCCTGATCATGTGGACGGTGGACGGGAGGTTGGCTGCGTGGAGCGTGACCACGTCGCAGGTCCTGAACATCTCGTCGAGTTCGACGGGTGCGGCGCCCAGGCCGCGTGCATCCCCGGGAGACAGGAACGGGTCGTAGCAGCAGGTCTCGACATCGTAGCGCTTGAGCATCTCCAGCACGCGACGGCCGATCATCCCGACGCCGATAACGCCTATTCTCGACCCGTAGAGGCCCTGGGTGCTCTCAGGGTGCGCCCACGTCCTTCTGCTCCTGGTCATGACGTTGGACTGGAATATCTTCCTGGCGCCCAGCACGATTAGGGCCACCGTGGTCTCGACCACGGGGGCGGCATTGGCGGCCCAGGCGCTGGTAATCAGGATCCCTCTGTCCCAGAAAGCATCGGTCACGAGCCCCCTCAACGTGCCTGCGCCGTAGAAGACGGCCTTCAGTCTGGGCGCGGCCGCCAGGAACTCCTCGTCCAGCGTCATCATTCCCCAGCTCGCACACACGATCTCCGCCTGCGCCAGATGGGGTTTGAGCGCCTCCAGGTCGCCGATCAGGTGGCAGCAGTCCTCCAGATCAACAAGCATCCGCAGCGATCTCACGTGCTCCTCGCCATACACGAGGTCCCGCGTGTTCTCCGGCATCAGAAGCAGTGCTTTCTTCACGCGCTCGTCCTTTCCTCAGGCCCTCGCCCTTGGACTTTGCTTCGACGCGCCTCACGCCATCTCCTGATGGAGGAACTCCTCCAGCTTCCGGCGGAACTCCTCGATGGCCCGCGCCCGGTGGCTGAGCTTGTTCTTTTCCTCCGGCACCATCTGGGCGAACGTCTTCCCGGCGGGCGGGTAAAGGAAGACGGGATCGTAGCCGAAACCCCTGCCGCCCCGCATCTGTCGGGTGATCGTGCCCTCACAGACACCCCTCGCCGTCAGGCGGACGTCACCTTCGGGGTCAGCGAACGCGATGTGGCACTCGAAGCGCGCCGTCCTCCGACCGTCCGGCACGTAGCGCATCACCCTGAGGAGCTTCTTGCACACGTCCCTGTAAGTGCCGCGAGGGCCGGCGTAGCGCGCGCTCTCCACGCCCGGCGCACCGTCCAGCACGTCCACGCAGAGCCCGGAATCGTCGGCCACCGCGTGCAGGCCGCTGTAGAGGGCTGTCTCGACGGCCTTCCTGGCTGCGTTCTGCGCGAAGGTCTCGCCGGTTTCCTGAACCTCGGGCGCGTCCGGGAAGTCCGCCAGCGACACAAGCTCGACCGGCAAACCCCTCAGCATCTGTTCCATCTCCGCGCGCTTATCGGGATTGGCGCTCGCAATCAGTATCTTCAATGGACACCTCCGTGACACGTGCAAACGCGGGCATGATAGGGATGGGCCGCCGAACTGTCAACGCGCCGCGTGCACTCAGGACGAGAGCGACTTCCCTTTGCCTCGGAAAAGGCTTCCTATTGGTGCCTACGGGAAACGTCTGCACCTTGCCCGGCTCAATGATCTGCCTCCAGGGCCTCGAGAAACCCAATGATCCTTCCGACTGCATCCTGGTGGTCGTAATCCAGCAGAAGGACGTGGTCGGACCGCCCGAAGGTCACGAGGGTCTTCCGGGAGACGTCGGCGGTTTCGTAGAAACGCATCGTGGCGCGGGGGCTGGCCGTAGCGTCGCCTTCCGATACCAGCACAAGCAGGGGCACATCCGCCGGCCCACACTGCCGGGCGCGGTCGGCTATGGCGAAGACCTCGCCGAATGCCTCTGTGGGAATCACACGATAGCACACGAGCCGCGACGCTCCCTCCGGGCGGTTCACGCTCGCCACGTCGCTGCCGCGCACGGCGTAGTCCAGAAACGGGCTCAGGACTCGATGCCACGTGCGCGGCGGCAACACGTGGCGCGGCAGGTAGGAACTGGCGAAATAAGGATTCACCAGTACCACCCCCTCCAGGAGATGCCGGCCCGAAAGAATCACCGCAATGGAGCCGCCGATGCTGAAGCCAACGAGCACCAGCCTCGGGTAGCGCTCATGCAGGCGCAGAAGCTCCCGCTCGATGCCGCCGATCATCTGGTCCGCCCTCAGGCCTTCGAGCCGCCGCGGGTCAGTGCCGTGCCCGGGCAGGAGCGGAACGTAAGTGTCCCAGCCGGCCCGGTCGAGCGCTTCCGGCAGGTCGCCGAAGTCGGCGGGCGAACTCATGAACCCGTGCACAAGGAGGCAGGCGCGCGGGCGGCCCCGATCAATAGTAATGGGGCCGCCGCCGAGCAGGATGTCGGTGCCGGGCTCTCGCGCGGCCGTGGACATCCGCCTCTCCAGGGTCCGTCTGGCCCAGGCGTTATAGCAGGCAGGCACGAGAAGCAGCGCAACGCAGACGGCCAACAAAAGCACGCAAACCCAGATCATTCTCTTGCTCGTTCTCATAGTAACGCACGGCCACGAAACAAAAGGTCCAGTAAGTGTAGTGGTTTCTCCTGCGGATTTCACCCTCGGCCTGATGTAACGACTGCGGCACGCGGAGGCGCAACTGACCGACAGCGGCGTGAGAAGCGCTTACTCTTTGTGCGGGGTGCGCTGCCGCTTGTATGATGCACAACTCAAGGGCGCGCCGAGTCGCCGGTCCCCGTCTCGACCCCAGCGCCCTGTTTTTTGCGTGGGTGGGGTTGCCGCGGTGCGGGAGGTTTTCGACTTCAAGTGGTGGGAGGAGCTGGAGTAAACGCAAAGGGATTCTGGGAGGAGAGAAAGATGCGGTGCCGCATGAGCGTTGCGCTTGCTGTACTGGTGATCTATCTGTATGTCTTCGCGGGCACGACCGCTCGACCGGCCGAGGCAGACACAAAACCCGAGAAGTCAGCAGCCGAGCTGGTTCGGTCGCTGGCAACATCTGTCAAGCAGATGTGGATCGGGGTGCCCGCCGGGCCGGACGGGAAATCCATGCACCGCCAGCCTGTGTCTCGAGACTGCTGGGAAATCTTCGAGGCTGTGGCAGCGATCCCCGCAGAGCAGGCGGTGCAGCTGGCGCTGGGTGGGGAGCTGGATGAGCTCGAGGGGCATCTGCTCCAGATCGCCATGGCGCTCAAGGAGCGACGCGAGACATGGGAAGCGTTGGACGTGTACTATGAACTGGCGGTCCACCTACCCACGCGGGCTCCTGTGTCTCCGCAGCCCAAAGCCGAGCACCTCGGCGCCGAGTACCTCTGCGCCTGGGAGTGGATGCTGGTTTGCCCCAAAGCATACGGCTGGCGCATGTCAGCCACGGCCGCCAGGGCCCTGGCAAAGATCGGCGACCCGCGTTCCCTGCCCCTAATGGAAATCGCGTTCAGGTGGATGTTCGATAGGGGCGGACGCGCCGCATCGGGCTCAAGGATCCGTGACGCGCTTGGGATGTACACCGGGGAAGCGCGAGCCGAGGCGCTCAAGACCGCCTTTCGCTGTTGGACCTACGCCCGCGACATGGCGGGCAAGGAAGTCCCCCGCGAATCCGCGTCGCGTTACAGGCGCAAGGTCGAACAGGACAAGCCGGAGCGTGTGCTCCGGGGAATTGCCAGGAGATTCCCCGCACAGACGGTGCAGGCCGAACTCGAAAAGGCCGAGCCTGACTCCGATTACGCAGCCTTCCTGGAACACCTTCTGAAAGAAGCGGATTAGGTTCTGTCCTAAGACCCTTGCATTGCGCGTTTCTTGTTTGGCACCAGCACCCCTGACTTCACGGTGCAAGAGGATCCCTCCAACTGGGGGAGCGCGGCCTAGCCCTCCAGGTTCACCACCCGTCCCAGGAACAGTATGGTGCCGGAACGGTTGTCACGGATCAGGAACAGGAACGGGTGGTCGGCGTGGAACTGCTTCGGCCTCTGCACGGGGGGCGCGGCCGTGATCCCGGCGACGATGCCCGTCGCCGCAGCCGCTTCAGTGCCCTGCTCGTCCACGTCCACGTACGCCTTGTGCAGGGCGGCCTGGATGAAGAGGTCCCTGCGGCCGTTCATGCCGGAGAGGTCGGCCCGACGAGGCGAGAACGCGTCCGTCATGCCCATGGACTGGAGGGCCCCGCCGAGACTGAACTTCGAGGTTATCCTGAACCTCGGCATCTCCACCTCGACCCTGGTGCTGCGGAGTTCCTTGAGCCAGCCGTTCAGGTCCTGGATGTCGAGGGCCTTCTCCAGTTTCGGCAGCCCATCCACGGCGGCCGGCAGCATGACGACCATGGACAGTTCGTGCCTGACGTAAGGCAGCTCGAGGACCTTGAGCTCGGCGTACTCACCGTAACCGAACCGGTCGGTCTGGCGCATCATCGGCACATTCACCTTCTTGCCGTCCAGGAGCGTAAAGGGCTTCTCGCGCGTGGCCTCCTCGTCGAAGGTGCACGCCCAGCGGGCCTTGAAGTAAATGGCGTTGGTGAGCACAAGCCGCGTCAGCTCGTTCAGGAGACCCCGCGGGATGAGGTCCTTGATCTTGCCGCGCGTTTCCCCTTCGACCCACCCGTTGATCCTCTGGCGGGCGCCTTCCAGGTCGGTCTCGAAGTCCACCTGCCGCAGCCCCGCGCCGTAGTTCTCCCGGGTCAGCTTGAGGAACTCATCGAGGAACCCATACCCTTTCTGGCCCCACAGGGAGCTGGCGACACTTAGCTGGTAACTGCCCCTTTCCTGGCGCGCGTTGAGGTCCTCGACCTGGGCCTTGAAGGCGCCGTGCAGGCGCTCCTGTTCAAGCTCGAAGTGGAGGACCCGCTCCATCTGCTGCGCCGTCTCGCCCCGGGCGCCGGCGTACGTCATGGCCAGGGCGGTGGAGATGCTGAAGGGGCTGAAGAACAGGTTGCCCTCCTGTTCTTTCAGCTTTGCGTAGATGTCAAGGGCGAAGGCGTTGTTGCCCCCTGCGATTGAAGGCATGTCCTCCCTAACCTCCTCGACGGCCTCCCGACCTGCGGCCAGAGAGGCAAGCAGCGAAATCGTCACGAGACAGGTCAGAAGCTTTCTCATCTCCTGTCACCCCTTTCATTCTCCCCGCGGACCTTGTCTGCCGCCTCTTGAGGCGCAGAAAACTTCCGTCAGATTGCTTGATCCCTGCTACCTGAGGTCCACCCATGCCCACACGACTTGACCCACGAGGAGGTCTTTCTGCTCGCGCACGTCAACCACGATTGGGGGGTATTTGTGCTGATCCTCGTTGTCGGAGAAAAGCAGCGCGTAGCGGCCGCGCAGGTGCAGGCGCTTGATGACTACCTCTTCCTCGGAGGCCCGGGCGCAGACGATCTTGCCCGCGACCTGGCGGGGGCTCTTCCGCGTAATGTCCACCGCCACGATGCTGGCGTCGGTGAGGGTGGGTGCCATGCTGTCTCCGCTTACGCGCACACAGCGCAGGTTCTCCGGGCGGGGAGCCACTCGCTCATGGATGATACAGTATCCCTCGATGGCATCCTCGACGATGCGACCGGTCCCCGCAGCCGCAGCGTCCCGCAGGTAGGGCACCGCGTAGTACCTGTCCCTGCCTTCCAGTCTGTCGAGGCGAGAGAGCTCGGCTTTGTCGGTGATGATGATGGGCCTCATGGCCAGCACTGCCCCGCCGGCTCGCGGAGCAGAGGCCAGAAACGTCTCCCCTTTTCCGCTCAGAACCCAGTCGCGGTTTATGCCGAACTTGTACTCGATGGCCAAGCACATATCGAGCTGGACCGGGTATCTGTCCAGCTCGTAATCGGCGAGGGTGCTCTGAGGCAGGCCAAGTTCGGAGGCCATCGCCGCCTGGGAAAGGCCCAGGACGGTTCGGGCCGCCTTCAACCGCTGCCCCACAGTCCTGAGTTTGCCTTTCTTATCGGCCATTGACTCCCTCCTGAGGGCGTGGCTGCGAACGAGACCCGGGCGAGGGTTCTGTCCGCCAGCGTGGCCAACAGAGCTGAAACTGGCGAAAGAACGAGCCATTCAACCGGTCACCGGTCATATTCTCCCCAAAAACCTACAAAAAGCCTTGATTGTCATACGCCTAACGTGTATAATAACCGGTGACCGGTTGAATTACCTCCATTATATAAAACTTCGCGGGGTCGAGACAAGTCTTTTTTCACGCGGTTGATGCCCGATGGAAAGGAGCAGAGGTCCATGTCAGTCGAAACGCTGGCGCCATTGAAGGCTCTCGCCGCACTCAACGGCAAGATGCGTCGGCTCTCCCGCAGGGAGCTTGAACTCGAGCAATTGGAGAGCGAACTCAACAGGCGTCTAGACGCCATGAGGGGGTTTTACGCCGGGCGCATGACAGCTCTGGGGAACACCATCACGCATATGCGCCAGGGCATCGAGGAGTTCTGCCGCCGCGAACGCACCGTCCTTATGAACGACGGCGCCAAGAGCCTCAGCACCACATACGGGAAGGTGGGATTCCGCCGCACGGCGGCCCAGGTGCTCCTGGCCCGGGAGCAAGACCCGGAAGGGGCTTCCCGCGAGCTGTGCAGCAGAGACCTCGCCCACCTCGTTCGCATCACGCAGGCCCTCGACAAAGGCGCCATCAAACGGGCACTGTCCGACGGCGAGGTGAGCAACACGCTGCTGACGCAGTGCGGCATAGAGGTGACCGACGGGCAGGAACGCTTCTACTGTGTTATGACTCAGGCAGCGGAGAGGCCGCAGTGATGAGGCGAACGGAGGCCCTACGGAGCATCTGCGAGCGCGTCCCCGGGCGGCTCAGGATCCTGCAGGGCCGGCTGCTCCTGGACGGCTACGCCGAACAGATGGGCGCCGAAGAAGTGAAGTGTCCCGCCTGCGACGGGACCGGCCGGCTCGAGGCGCACGGCCCGGAACGCTGCCCGATCTGCCGTGGCTTCGAAGAGGTGCCGAGGAGCCTGGCCGAGTGGTTTGACGAAGAGCTATCGCAAGCCCTTCGAGAAGCCCCGAACGGAACGAGCCGCCGCTCCCCGGCGCCGGCCCTGCAAGGCAGGGTCCGTTACGGGCGCTGCGCCGAGGTGGTATGGCGGATATCGGCGGATGATATCCCGGCCGGGTTGCTGAGCGCATAATCCCCCCGCAAGACACCAGAAGGAGCCGCCGGGCAAATGCCGTGCGAGATATGCGGATGTCCCAACGTGAAGTGGCTGCGCGTGAGCACCGTGGCCCGACACTTCGCGTGCAGCACGAAGAAAGTGCGTCGGCTCATCAAGAGCGGCTGCCTGCTCGGCGTGCGCCTTGGCCGGGAATGGCGCGTGGACCATGCGTCCGTGGACCGTCTGGTCCAGGAGTGTTCTCTGGTCGGAGACCCCCGTCCTCCGCAGTAGCTCTGCTACGGAGGGTGGAAGGGCGCTCCACTGAAAGACGGCGACGAGCGCTGAGCGAGCGCGGAAACGTCGTTTACTTCTCCTGCGGGGGCGTCGCCGCCCAGATTGTACCGCGCACCAGCAGCCTGGCGAACATCTCGTGCCCGCAGGCGGCAGCGTCATGGCCCAGAGCGAGCCAAAACACCCGCCCCTGCCCCCACGGCTTGACCCATGCCACCGGAACCGTCCCATCTTTCCAGAGGGCTCGGGCCAGCACGCTGTTCCGCTCGTCGTAGCTCGTGACGTACATCTCGTCCTTCACGAAGAACTCGGGCGGCTCAACCTCCACGAGGTCCTTCGTTATTGGATGGTCGGGATCGCTTACGGTCACCTGGTAGTCGCGGTAGCGGGGGTGCGTTGCGAAGTGCCCGCCGAGCATGGCACGGTACTCCGGGCAGTCGCGGAAGGAGTCGGCAGCCGAGTGTACGCCGACGAAGCCCTTCCCGGATGCCACCCACTCGAGCAACCCGTTCTTCCGTGAGGTCGCAAGCTCCCCCAGAGTGTAGAAGAACACCAGCACGTCGTAGGGATCGAGGCCGCCGTTTTCGAAGACGCTGATGTCGTCTTCGTTGTAAGTCGCGTCGAAGCGCCCGTCGGACTCCAGTATCCGGCGGACTGCGGCGCCGCAGGACTTGAAGTCGTGGATCTCAC
>JAUWZH010000090.1 GCA_030615435.1 Candidatus Brocadiaceae bacterium
CCGATGGGCTGGACCTGGTGGTGACGATCGGCGGCACGGGCCTGTCCCCTCGCGACGTCACCGCCGAGACCACCCGCGCGGTGATCGAGAAGCAGGCGGCGGGCATCAGCACCGCGCTTCTGGTTCAGGGCCTGCGGAGCACCCCCCGGGCGATGCTCTCCAGTGCGGCCGCGGGGGTGAGGGGGCAGACCCTCATCATCAACCTGCCCGGCAGCGAGTCCGCCGTGCGCGAATCCCTTCTGGTGCTCCTCGAAGTGCTGCCGCACGCCCGGGAGATGATCCACGGCCAGCCCCATTGATGCGAAGTCGCTGAGGCCGGAAAGGGCATCTTGCGCCGGATCCCTGTCAATCGCTGAGAGTCCGTTGGGAACTGCCGAGGATAGGGCATGAAAACGATCCTGGTTTTCTTCGATACAATGCGGTACGAGCAGTCCCTGGAGCTGAAGAAAGCACGCTCGGAAACCATCGGCCCGGAAGACAGGGCGAGCATAGATGACAGGCCCGGCGGCGACGTGCAGGACGATGGATAGCCGGCGGCGTTACGTCGGGTAGTGCCTCCGACCAGGCGAGTGTCTCTTTGAGATCATCATGCCAAGCTTGCCGCATGGCTGGCCCACGGTCTGGCCCTTGCTGAGCAGAACCTCCGCCTTTTCCCCTTGCATCCGTCCCTCACGCCGCTTATACTGCATGTCCCATTTTGCCCTTTTCTCCCAAACCGCGTGTAGACGAGCATGTAGAGAATCTCGAATGGGTCTTAGAACAGTAAGGCAGCATATACGAAGACCTGCAGGAAGAATAGAATCCAGATAACGCGGACAATGGAGGCGGCTTACGATGGAAGCGAAACAGGCCATAGAAAGAATCACCAAACTGACGCAGAAAGAAATAGGGCCAACTGAAGAGAATGTGAAACAGAAGGTCATTGTGCCAATGCTTGAATTGCTCGGCCACAACAGAGACAGTTTGCAGTTTGAGTATCGGACCAAAAGCGGGGGCGTAATGGATATTTTCATTAACGATGTGCCCGGCGATTGCAAAGTCATCATTGATACCAAGAACTATCGTGTAGACCTTGACGACTACGTGGAACAGATAAGACAGTACACGTTCGACGAGAACGCGCTGCTTTCGGTATTGGCAAATGGCACCGAGATAAGAATCTATAGCCCACTTAAAGGAGTAGCGTTTCAAAGGTCGTTGTTGTATTCTTTCAAACGGCAAGACCTTGCCAGCCAACATGTTTGGGGGAAACTTTCAGACCTCTTACACAAAGACAATCTGCAGAACAGAGTCGTGCTTGGCAAAATAGAGGAGCGAGAGCGGGAAATAAGGAATGCTTTGGCCACTGAAGAATCTCTCAGGCAGAAGTGCGATACTGAGCTTGCGAGCATTGATCGTGACATTGACTCGGAGGAGGAAGAAATCCGGCAACTGAAGGAAGAAAAGGACCGTTTGGCAGGAGAACTAAAAGCTAAGACATCTGAGATTTGGGCTGAGCTTGATTTGCCCATGGCGTTTCACGAGACTCTCGCCGCGGTTCCGTCCGGGGGGGTGATAGGAATCAGGCTGCCCCCTCCAGTTCCCCCACCAGCTAGGAGAGTCCGTTTGCAGGAACTGGTTGATGAGGGTCTACTCCGTGACAAACAGGCTTTATATTTTCACCACAGTCGAGTACTCGAAGGGGAAGAAGCGGAGGTGGTCGTGCAATCGAACAAGTTGAGATACAGAGCCGATGGTGTGTTGTACTCTGTATCCGCTTTGGCAAAGTATTTGCTCGTGAAGCATCAGGTCACCCGCAGTAAACACGGGTTTCAAGGTCCTAAGTATTGGATAACGGAAGGCGGGAAGTTGCTGCACGACCTTAACGAACAAATACGGGCCCGACGCGGTGACCGCAAATAGAATATCCGAGCAAGTGGTGATAATAGAAGCTATCCCACCAAACGCTGCGCAGCGGATTCTGGATGCCACGAAGGGATTAGGTGCTGACGTAGCGGCGAGTTTCCGGCTTTCGTCATGGCGCTGAAGCCGCCGGTGTTCGATTACGCCAAGAACATGGCATTGAGGGCGAGAGCCGTGCGCGGCAGGCGCCTGCCTTGCGGTCCAGGCTACAGCTCCTGCACCTCGCCGGTGCGGATCGCCCGCTCGGCGGCCATCACGAGGCGTGTCGCTGCGAGGCCGTCCTCCACTGTCACTGTAGGCGAGCGGCCGGCCAGAAGCGCGCTCACGAAGTCTTCGTTTTCCAGTTGGAGGCCCTCTTCTTCCGCGCACTCTTCCGTCCAGGCCTTCTCGCCGTCGAAGAACGTGGCCTTCTTGAGCCTGTCGTAGAGTTGCACGCTCTTTCCGTCGGCGAAGAGCTCAAAGAAGAACTTGCTGGTGAACTGTGCCGGTCCGGCGTCTCCCTGGATCCAACTCGCCACCGCTCCATTCTCAAACTCGACGGACGCGACGCACTGATCTATGCAAGGATGGCCGGGATGCGTCTTGGCTCCGCCGGCCGCCCAAAGCCTGCGCGGCTCGGCGCCGGCGAAGTACCTCAGAATGTCGGTCGTGTGGCAACCCTGGCTGTGCACGTTGGCGCCGCCTTGAATTGGATCCTGTGCCCAGATAGTGTCGGGCCAGCGGTTGTCCATCATTTGACCGACGATCACCTGCGGGTTCGGAATGAACTCGTGCGCCCTGCGCACCAGCGGATAGTAGCGCATCTTGAGCCCGACCATCAAGCATATGCCGTGTTCCGCCACCGCTCTTGCGACCCGCTCACACTCCTCCATCGAAAGCGCAAGGGGCTTCTCGATAAAGACGTGTTTGCCGGCCTTTGCCGCTGCGACGGCGAGCGAGCTGTGCGAGTCGTGGCGCGTTGCGATGTAAACGGCCGCGACCCGACGATCTGCGAGGACGCGTCCGGGATCGGCGGTAGCATATTCGCCGCCAAATTCGTCGAGGAACGCCCTGGCTTTCTCCTCGACCACATCTGCGTAGGCAATGAACCGGGCCTCTGGAATCCTGGCCACGCACGATGCGTGTGCCCGGCCCAGATTGCCGCAGCCAATCAGTGCAAGGTTCAATTCCGCCATCAGTTGCCTTTCTACCGGAATAAATGTTTGGTGTCGGCGCTCAGGACTCCACACTCGGAGCCGCACCGTCCCTACCGATTCCCTGGTGTTGCTCACTACTGGAGGACGGCATCAGCCGCGGGCTCAGGAGCCGGCGCTGCGGTTTCGTCTCCCTGCGCCCGCCGTATCTCGCGCAGGAACGCCTCCCGCGGCAGCCACTCGACGTGGCCGTCCACGTAGCCGACACAGCCGCCGTCCGGGTGCGCGTCGGCCGCCTCGTGAATGAGGACGGTGCGGGCAGGGTCGGCTATCTCATCTATCCGCTTGCCGGCGAGTTCCTCGCGGTAGACGAAGCGCTTGCCCGAACCGGGGCTGGTCAGCGTCTCGGGCCTACCGGCGACGTAGGGCCGCACCGGCTGCAGGTTGGGCGGAAGCGCGCGCCGCTCGTTGCCGTGGGCGTACATGACGATTGCCATGGCCGTGTGGCGCATGCGGCTCATGGCACTCGATCGCTCCCTCGAACTCTCCACTGCTTGCGTGACGGCAGCTAATCCCTTCGCAAGCACGGGGATGTCCACCTCCGCCTCGAGGGTCAGGCGGTTGGCCGCGAAGTGCAGTCCGGCCAGCAGCGGCTCCGTCCCTCCCTCGACGCCGAGGATGGCGAGCGGGTTGAAGGTCACCATGCTGGTGGCCCGGGGGTGGCGTTGCAGCAGCGTGGCCCGGAGCCCCGCCCCCGCGTCCACGCAGCGGAGCACCTCGTTCAGCAGCCGGTTCTCGGCCTCGCAGATCACCACGGTGCTGCCCTTCAGGGCCAGGGCTATCCCTTTCGCTCGCCACACCTTCCAACCGTCAGCCCGGTCCTCCAGTTCGAGTTCCCGCCGGCCGCCGCGCGTGAGCCTGTCCACGAACGCTCCCGCCATCTCCGCAGTGCGGGCGGCGTCCTTCGTCTCGAACAGGAACATGAAGTCGTCGTCATCCGGGCCGGCGAGGATGAAGGCGCCCTCCGTGACGTTGGACAGGACATCTCTTTCGAGGTCGAGGCCGATCTCGCGACGGAACTCCTCGTAGAGCTTCTCCACCTTTTCGGCTTCGTCCATCATGGCGAAGGCGTCCGTCAGGCTGAGCCGGATCGCACGCGCGAGCTGCATCGGGTCCTCCAGGCCCACGACGACGGCGGCGAGGGCATCGGGCGGAACGGCAGCGGCGAGCTTCGGGGGCCGCCCCCGGCCCTCGAGCGCCCGGGCGAAGCGCCCGTTGCGGTCTATGTGCAGCTCGGCGAGGAGCTGCCGGCCATCGAAGCTCGCCGTGAGCTTCTCGCAGGCGGCGAGGTCAGCGAGGCAGGCGACCGCGAAGAACTCGGCGCGCTCGTGCCTGCTATCCAGCATGGCCAGTACGCGGTCCAGCATGGCGCCGCCGTTTACCTCTGCCTGAAAGAGCGGCTGCACTTTCTCGGCGCGGGAAAAAGCAGGACCCACGACCTGCGCCCTCAGCAGGAACTCGTGGACGGCCAGCGGGTCCATGGCGAGGGCGACATAGCCGCCTTGCTCGGCCATACAGACGCCTTCCCCAAGCTCCCCCAGGCTGTGGACGGTCGCGCCTGCGTAGGAGGTGGCGGCGTATTCGTGCTCGTCCGCGGCGCCCCTCAGCAGAGCCGACAGCACGTCCCGCGCGCCGCCGCAGTCGAATAGCAGCAGAAACCGGAGGTTCTCCTCGTCCTCCCCGAAAGCGTAAAGCCAGAAACCCACGCGCTGGATGCTGCTCGCGGCCTTCTTCACGTCGGCGGCCGTGGCTCCTATCTTGCGGGCGAGCTGGGCGGCGGCCTGCTCGTATGCCTGCGCGGGGTCCCGGCCACCGTAAACCACTTCCTGGAGTTCCGGCGTCTCGGCAACCATGCGTCGCACCGCCGCGAGGTTCGCCTCGGCATAGAGGGGCACTTCGCGCCCCACGTAGAGTCGAAGCGGCACGCCGGGGGGCGCCGGCGCGAAAGGCCGAGCGCCGAGGAACAGGATCATGAACAACTTGAACATCGCCATTTCCGCTACCGGTACCATGTCACACCCTCCTTTAGCTCAGGGTTTCCCATTTCGCGAGCGGTCTCTTCCGCCCATTCTCGGTAATCCCTGAGCTGGTTTCGACTTTCCCGTGCCCCTATCTTGTTCTCTATTGCCACAAGCAAACGGGCAGACCTGAGCTCGATCAAGATGTCCAGGCGCCCCCCTGTGTCAATCGACCGCTCCGTCGTCACTTCGGCGTCATCCAGATAGGCACCATAGACTTCGGAAAGAGTGGGAGTAAGCTCTCGGGCTTCTCCCCGATTGTCTTCTCCACTGCATGGAGCAACATGCTCCGGAGTGGTTCGGCTCCCAGGCAGTGCCTCTCGCCCGGTGTAAGCAGCCAGGCCACGACCTTGCTTATGTAGACTTCCCTTTCCGAGATGCCAGCCGTCCGAAAGACATCCTGATTTGTGAGAAAAGCCGATCCTGTGCGAGGGTGAGAGTTTCCGGGTCAATGGAAAACTCTCCGAATCGTATGGGCGTCCGAGCTGCACGTTCTTCAGCGCCGAGACCTTTTCCGAGCAGTCTGTGATCATCAGGTTGCGCTCGAATGGCTTGAATGTGCCACAAGCAAAGGGACGCTGATGCGAGAGTCGCTCACACCACCGTCCCGGGGTTTGGCCACTCAGGCCAGCGACAGCTAACCGCTGCGACTGCCTCACACGAAGGGATCAGCTTGTTTTGGCTGAGTAATCATTGAAACTCGTGTCTCATTTCGCGGGCCTTGGCGGTGATTTCGCTCAGCGTTTCGCTCTGATCCACAAACTCGGGCACACCGTCTACGGTCTGGTACTCCGTGAGCATGGCCTCGCCTAAATCTCGGTCTTGAAACTCCTGGTGCCGTGCCTTCATGGTCTCGAAAAGCCTTGCCCCTTCCATGGTGTTCCGCAGGCTGTTCGCGCTTTCGGGAATGACCTTGATGCCAAGCCACTGACCACTGGAAAGGAGAACCGCATAGTCCAGCATGAAATCCTTCGGGCGCCAGTCTTGAGGATGATCTTGCAGATAGTCGAACTCCAATCGTGTGCCTTCGCGCAGTATCTGGAGCAGCCGGTCGCGCTTGGCGTTGTAACCTTCAAGGGTGGATTGGAAGATGACCTGGCGGAAGAACTGCCGACAGTCGTCCAGAGTCGCATCTTGAAGGCGCGCGATGGCCTCCTGGATTTTCGCATAGACGCGCTGGGCGAGGGAGTCGAGTTGCTCCTGGGTCCTCACGTTTTCCAGGTAGTATTCTTCCCACTCCTTCGCGTTCAAAGGTTGTACGAGGGAGAGGTGATCCATGAGAGGCCCGATGGCCCAGGCCTGGTTGAAGTTGTGCGTGTTCGCGATGCGGCTAACCCACGTACGCTTCTTCTGTTCTCTCGTTTCCTCGTTGCTCATGAACAGCCTCCGTGCCAGAGATTATTACAGGACAGAAACCTTCTATGCTGGCCTTCTTGGTGTACTCCTTCGTGAACAAAGGGTTTATCTCGATTCCGATGGAGTTCCGACCGGACCGATGGGCCGCCACTCCGGTCGTTCCCGATCCCATGAACGGGTCCAGAACCGTCTCGCCCGAAAACGTGAACATCCGAATGAGGCGCTCAGGGATCTCCACAGGGAACATGGCCCCGTGACCATTCTGACGCTCCGGTCGGATGTCGTCCCATATGCCGCGGAACCACCTTGATCTCTGTTCCTTGGTAAGTCTCGATTCTTTCTTTGCCGCGTCCGATGGCGCCTTGGTCTTCCCCCGTTTCTTGAACAGGACAATGAACTCGTGCTCATAAGTCACATACCCGTCCCTGGGATAGTAGATGCTGCCCATCCAGGAGCATCCTCCGGTCGTCTTGGTCGTGCTGATCTTCTTCCAGATAATACCGCCCAGGTACTTGAATCCCACATCGATGCAACGCCCGATAAGGTCCGCCGGGATTGGCTTGATGCCGTACTCGCCGAAGTCCTTCGCACGAAGGTACTGTTCTCCGATGTTAATAGCAAGCCGGCAACCGGGGGAAAGAACCCTCTTGCATTTCTCCCAGACCCGGGTCACGCGGTCGAGGTACTCTTCATAAGAATCTTCCACGCCGATCTGGCCCGGACAACCGTAGTCCTTGATGGACCAGTATGGCGGTGATGTCACAACGAGTTGCACGGCGTTGCGCCCGATCCCTTCCAGCAGCTCTGTAGCGTCCCCGATCCTAAGTTCGTGCGTGCTTTCTTTCATGTTTCACCTCCCATGGCGTTGAAACTACCCCGCACCCGACTCCTTCAACAACTACGGCGCCAACTGTACCGCACTTGCGCCCCTCGCGTCAAGCCCAGCCTACCTTCTTGCTGTGAAAACCCGTACCCTCTCGCCGCAATCAACGCCTGGCGGTGCTCATCTGACTATGGTACTTCTGGCAGAGCCCATTCTTTGTCCGGAAAAAGGAGCCAGCATAACAAGCTACGTTATTGTCTTCCCCCGCTCAGTCCACAAAGACCGCCTTCAGCAACCCGATGTTGCTGGCCGTGAGCGGTATCCCTCGCGGGCTTCGCTCCGCGTACGGGTTGAAGTCGCTCGGCCTGAACGCCCTGGTCTTCTTCGGGTCCCGGTTCACGTTGGCCACCAGCGCCATGATCGAGCTCGTGTGCGCCCAGCGGTCCTTGGCCCTCGCCTCGGCCATCCGCAGGAGTTCCCTTACTGTGTAGGGGCCGGGCCGGACTCCGCAGACGGCGGCGAGCTCGAAAACGGAGCGCCAGTACCGGCGAGTGCGGTTTCGAGGGTCTTCCCCAGCTCCCCGGTCAGCTCCAGGGCCATCTCCTCCAGCCGGTCGATACGCTCGCTCATCGCCTTCAGGGCCTTGCCCCTCCGGCCCGGGAAAAAATCCGCCAGCTCCTCAAGCAGCGCCCGCGTCGCCTCGTCGATCACGTCCGTGTTGCGCGCCTGAGCAATTGCCATCTCAAGGGCTCTGTGCACCTCCTCAGAGAGCACAAGGTGTTCCATCCGGATGCTGGCCTTCCGGACGCCTTTTCCTCCCAGGTGCTCTTTGGCCAGGCGTCGCTCGATCTTCAGAATGCCCAAGCTCTCCTCGATCAGCTCGGAGCGGAGCCGAGCCCCCGAATCCGCCCGGGAACCGCGGCAAAGAGCTCCCCTGGGGCGCGGCCACCTCGGCCAACTGGAAAGTAACATGCCTGGAGTGCTTCACTACCCCGGCGCCGACGGTGGAGGGACCCGTGCGTTCACTTGACCGTCCGGCGTATTTGTGGCAGTCTGTCGGGTCTTCCGTTCTCCCGTGTCGCCCGTGCCCCAATAGTGGAAGCCATGAAAGAGCGCGTCGAACAACTCACCATGCAGCTCGACAGCTTCGAGCCGGGCGAGAGGCGTTCAGCGCTGGAAGGGCTCGCCCGCCTGGCGCGGGCGGGTGAGGTCCCCCTCGAACCGCCCACGGGATTGGTCAACCTGCACTGCCATACCTTCTTCTCCTACAACGCCTACGGATATTCCCCCTCGCGCTTCGCCTGGGAGGCGTTCAGGCGTGGCCTGGACGTCGGCGGGATCGTGGATTTCGACTGCCTGGACGGCACCCGCGAGTTCCTCGACGCCGGACGGTTGCTCGGACTGAAAACCGTCGTCGGGTTCGAGACCCGCGTGTTCATAAAGGAGTACCGGGACCTGGTTACCAACGCGCCGAAGGAGCCGGGCGTTGCCTACGTGATCACGACCGGGTTCACCGAGCCGCCGCTCGCCGGGAGCGCAGCCGCCGCGACGCTCGCCGGCATGGCCGATCGGGCGCGCAGCCGCAACCTGGTGATGCTCCAGAAGGTGAACGACCACCTCGATCCGGTCAGGTTGGACTACGAGCGCGACGTCCTGCCGCTCACAGCCGCCGGGAACGCCACCGAGCGTCACATGCTCGAAGCATACGAGCGGGCGGCGCGGGAGCGTTTCAGGAGCGGGGAGGGGCTGGCGCGTTTCTGGGCGGAGAAGCTCGGGGAAGACCTGGAGACAGTGCGCCGGCTGCTCGGCGAGGTGCCGGCGCTCAGGGACCTGATACGGGCCCGGCTCATGAAGCACGGCGGGGTGGGCTACGCGCAGCCGGACGAGGCCTCCTTCCCGCCGCTGGAGGATGTGGTCCGGATGACGCTGGAGTGCGGGGCGCTGCCGAGCGGGGGGTGGCTGGACGGCACCAACCCGGGCGAGGCGGACCCGCGGGAGCTCTTCGGTTTCATGCGCAGCAAGGGATGCGTGGCGCTCACCATCATCCCGGACCGCAACTGGAATGTGCCCGAGGAGGAGCGGGAGCTGAAGATCGGGAATCTCGGCGAGGCCGTCGCGGCCGCCCGCGAGCTGGAGCTGCCCATCCTGATGGGCACGGAGATGAACAAGTACGGCAACAAGTTCGTGGACGACCTCCGGTCCGAGGTGCTGGCGCCGCACGCAGAGGAGTTCCGCCGGGGAGCGCACATCGCCTGGGGCCACACGCTGCTGAAGATGACCGCCGGGGTGGGCTACGTGGGGGAGTGGGCGGAGGCGCACTTCGGGGATCGGGTGCGGGAGAAAAACGAGTTCTTCCGCCGGATCGGGGCGGCGGACTATCCGA
>JAUWZH010000095.1 GCA_030615435.1 Candidatus Brocadiaceae bacterium
GCCGGCAGGCCGGTCTGCACAATGATCTCGTCAATGTGAACCGGGGCCTGCTCGAGCAGATCGAAGACCTGCCTTTCGCGTGGATTCAGCCCCATCGCCCGCGCGTCGTCCACGCGGAGTGGTTCCGCCCCCTCGCCTTCAGGGGCAGGCAGGTCCAGCGGCTCGCTGAGCGGTCCCAGTTCTTCCACCACGTCGCGCGGGTCCTCCACGAGCACCGCCCCGTCGCGTATCAACCTGTGACAGCCGCGGCTGCTCGGTGTGTCCACGTTCCCCGGCACGGCGAAGACGGCCTTGCCCTGCTCGCCGGCGAGGCGAGCGGTAATCAGGCTGCCGCTCCTGGTCCCTGCCTCCACCACGATGACTCCGAGCGACAGGCCGCTGATCAGGCGATTGCGCGGGGGAAAGTTTCCCGGCCGCGGCGGCACGCTCATGGGGAGTTCGCTGATAAGGGCGCCGCTGGCGAGGATTTCGAGCGCCAGCTCCGCCTGGTCCAGAGAGTCGAGCCGCCCCAACCCGCAGCCCAGCAGCGCGATCGTCCTCCCCTTTGCCTGGAGCGCCCCCCGGTGCGCCTCCGAGTCTATGCCCCGCGCCAGTCCGCTCACTATCGTGAAGCCCATTGCGCTGAGCCCCATGGCGAAACGCCGCGCCTGCCTGCGCCCGGAATGGGTGCAGCGCCTGGTGCCGACGATCGCCACGGCGAGCTGGTCCCGCCGCTCATAGTCCCCTTTTATCCAGAGCAGCGGGGGAGCATCGGCGCCGAGGTGCTTGAGCGGTAGGGGGTAGTCATCGGCGAAGAAGGGCACGAGGCGCACGTGCGCCCGCTGCATCAGATCGAGTTCCACCTCGACCTCACGCTGCTCCGGGCCCTGCCGCACGGCGCGCAGGGCCAGCTCGTAGACCCCCTCCACCTCGCGCAGTCGGTTACGCGAAGCCTCCAGAGCCGCCCGAGCGGAGCCGAACTCCTCGACCAGCCGATAGATGGCAGCGCTGCCCACTCCCTTGCAGAGCGTGAGCTTCAAGAGCGCGAGCGTCTCCGCCTCCTCCTCGGTCATTCCGCAATCGGCCCTTCTGTCAATTGTCGGGCGGAAGGCCCATCGTGGGGATTTCGCTGCCTCAACTCCCGCACCCAGCACTCTTGTCGGGCCTGGTCTGGCCAGCAGCCATCGCCTTTCGGTGCGCCGCGCTCAGGGCTCGGCCCCGCAGGCGAGCAGCGCATCTCGCACGGCCTGAAGTGGGACGTCGGCGCAGACCTCCACCTGACCGATGCGCCGGGCCAGGACGAAGCGTGGGGTGCCGCCGAGGGTTTTCTTGTCCTGGCCGATCTTCCGCATTATCTCTTCCGCCCCGACATCTTCCATGCGCGTCGGCACGCCGAGACGCTTCAGCAATTCCCGCTGGCGGCGGGCGTCGGATTCGCCGAGCCCCAGATGCCGCCGAGCCAGGGCCGCCGCCACCTCCATGCCGACGGCGACGGCCTCGCCGTGGCGGAACTTCCCGTAGGAGCTGAGGGCTTCGAGGGCGTGTGCGACGGTGTGGCCGTAGTTCAGAATCGCCCTCAGGCCGCCCTCGCGCTCGTCGGCGGCCACGACCTGTGCCTTGACCTCGCAGGAGCGCTGCACGGCGTGGAGCACAGCGTCGCCCTCCAGGGCCATCAGCTCCTCGAGGTGCCCCTCAATCCAGGCGAAATACGCGGCGTCGCGGATAATGCCGTGCTTGATGACCTCGACCATGCCGGCCCGCAGCTCTCGCCCCGGAAGCGTCTGCAGGACCGAGGTATCTATGAACACCCCGGCAGGCTGGTAGAACGCCCCGACCAGATTCTTGCCCTGGGGCAGGTTCACAGCGGTCTTGCCGCCGACGCTGCTGTCCACCTGGGCCAACAGGGTGGTGGGGACCTGAAGGTAGGGGATGCCCCGCATGTAGCTCGCGGCGACGAACCCGCCGATGTCCCCCACGACGCCCCCTCCCAGGGCGACGAGCAGCGACTTCCTGTCCAGGCCCGCTTCGACCAGCTCCTCGCACAGCCGCCCGAACCTCTGCAGGTTCTTCTGTTCTTCGCCGGCCGGAATCGAGATTCTGTGCGGCTCAAATCCCTCCGCTGCCAGGGAGCCACAGACAGTGTCGCCATAAAGCGGCCCGACGTTCTCGTCCGTGAGGACCGCGCATTTCCCGGACGGGTTAAGCCGGCGCGCGAAGGAACCGATGCGCCCCAGGCAGTCCACGCAGAAATGGATGGGGTAGCTGCGTTCCCCCCGCCTGACCGTGATCTCGGGCGGCATTTCCCAGCTCCCACAAAGGAACTGTGAGCCATATCTTAGCATCGGACACGCTCGGCGCAAACTGCGAAGCCATGCAGGGCGCTGCCGCTATGCCGGTGGCGAGCACTCTTTGCTGAGGTTCAACCATGACCACTCGGCTTTGAGGGCAGCAGCCCGTGCAAACGAAGCCGCGCCGGCTGAGCTTTGAAACGAAACAGACTGGTTTACTATAGCGAAAAGCGTCTTGCGGTGGCAACGCGGCCTCCGGGATGCACGCCTTCTTCACAGGATGCCCGGCGCGCGCTGGAGCAGGGTAGGGTAGGGGAGGGCAGGGGAGGGGGGCACGGATGGTGTTGCCGAGGGTTGTCCGGCTGGGTGGTGTGCACGAGGGACTTTTTGGCCTGCCTCGGCCATTCCTTGAATCAATAATGCCCCGCCCCGCGGCCCCTGGCTGGCTCTGGGCCGTACCGGAATGCCAACCCCGTAAGGGGCGCTTTGACATGGTCTCTCGCGAGCGTGTAAGCTGACAGTCCGCTCGAATGACCACCGTAAGCATGGCAGGCAGAGAGGTTCTGAATGAGGAACACTCCAAAGAACGGAGGCGGCGCTGCCGAGAGCGGCCGGCTCGGAGAACTCGCCCGCCCGGTGGCGCGGGTGGCGCCCGTTTGCCTGCTGGCGTTCGTGCTGCTGGATCGGCCCATGGCCAGCGGGCTGGTTCCTGAGATCGCACCGCTCGCCGCCTTCGGAATGCTGCTGCTTGGGGCCCTGTTCTTCTGGGTTTGTAACGGGGTGCTGTCGGGGACGCTCCGGTGGCGGGTGGGCGTGGAGACGGCACTTTTCGCGGCGTTCATGCTCTGGTCGCTCCTCTCATGTTGGAGGGGTCACGACGGACTGGCGAGCGCGAGGATCTGGTGGCTGTTTGCCACATATGGCTTGACCGGCTTTCTGGTGCTGCAGCTTGCCGGATCAGGTGCGCGCCGGCGCTTCCTGGTGAGCTGCCTGGCGGCGACGGTGGTGGCCCTCGCCGGCTACGCTGTGCTCCACTACACGGTCTACAGGCCGGCCTATGGCGAGTGGATAAGGAAGGATCCGGCCTACTTCAAGGCCCTTTTCGACGTCCGTGAGGCGGGGTTCAGGGATTTCTACCTCAGGGTGACCGGCCCGAGGGCTGTGGGGAACTTCATAACTTCCAATCAACTTGCCGGGTTCCTGCTGCTGGGCCTTTTCCCCCTGTGCGCCGTGGCGGCCGCGCTCTGGGTGCCGGCCGCGCCGCATGGGAAAGCGAGAAGCTCCGCCCGCCCCCATCGGGAACGCCCCGCGGGCGGGAAACACCTCGCGGCAGCATTCGGCTGCACCGCCGGGGCGGCGCTCGTGCTCGTGGCCCTCTTTCTGAGCGGATCTAAGGGCGGCATGTTTGCATGTGCCTTCGGGCTGATGGTCTTCGCGCTCGTGGCGGCCCGGAAGTGGCTCCGACGAAACCTGCACAAGGTCCTCGTGGGAGCCGCGCTGCTTGTGGGGCTTTTCCTGGCGGGGCAACGCCTCGGAGTGGTGCCGGGGTGGCAGCGGTTCGGGGCGTCCCTCGGCGTGCGGCTGGACTACTGGAGAGTCAGCACGCAGATGATCGAGAAGCACCCGATAGCAGGCGTGGGGCCGGGCTGCTGGAAAGAGTATTATACGATGCTCAAGAGGCCCGAATACGAAGAGACCCGCCTTGCCCACAATGCCTACCTCCAGATCTGGAGCGAGACCGGCACAGTGGGATTCATGCTCTTTGCACTGTTTCTGGGCGTCTTCGCCGTGCGCGTGTTGCGGAAGGCGAGCGCCGAGAGGACGCCGGATCAGCCTGAGGCGGGACCGGAAAGGATTCCCTACCGGGCAGGCATGGCCCTCGGGGGAGGTGCTTTCGTTCTCCATGGCTTTTTCACGGGAGCCTTCGCCCCCCCGAGGATCGGCGCACCGAAGCTCCTCGAGGCCGCTCCGTGGCTGGTCTACATCCTGCTCTTCTGTCTGTGGGCGGGGGCCTTCACGGTGATGCACGTGGCGCTGGGGGACTCCCGGCAGCCCTCAGGAGCCCGGGCGGAGCGGTTCCTGGTATGGGGCCTGATCGCCGGGCTGGCGGCGTTCCTCTTGCACAGCGGAGCGGAGTTTACGCTGCGCGTTCCCGCCCTCGGGGGAACGGCTTTCGCGATGGGGGCGCTCTTGCTCGTCTATGCGGCACCTCCGCGCCTGCGAGAGACTTCATTCGCCGGTCGCTTGGGGGCGGTGGCGCTGATCCTGTCTTTTGTTCCGGCCCTGGGCTGGTCGCTGCTCGTCACGCCCCGCGCCTTCGAGTATTCGTTCCAGAACCACAGGGTGCTCATGCTCAAGGGGGACCTGAGCGGTGGGGGGGCGGGCCAGAGAGACAGCAATCTGAGCCCTGAAGAGGCGGTCGAGAAACGCCGGGAGATCCTTGATGCTTACCGCAGCGCCGTTCGGGCTGTCCCCTGGGACAACGGATGCTGGCAAGAGCGGGCGTCAGAGGCATACAGGTTGGCGAGGGAGATGCTCGCACTCGGCGCGCGGACGGGCAAGGCGCCCGAGAGTCGCGCAGTCCGGGCGCTGATGGAAGAGGCGGAGACCTCCGCCCGGCGTGCCGTCGAACTGAACGCACTCAGGGCCAAGAACTGGCAAACGCTGGGGCGGCTCCTTGCAGATGCCGGGAAGGTTCAGGAAGCCGTCTCCTGTCTGAGCCGCGCCGCTGCGCTCCATCCGACCCTGCCGGGGAGCTGGTTCCAGTTCGCGGAGGCCGCCCGAAGGATCGAGGGGCCGAGCCCTCGCGTCTGTGAAGCATACCAAAGGGCCGACTCACTGAACGTCCGCCTCACCGATGACCAGGGAAGGTTCGTGAAGGGACAGTACCACGAGCGCAACCTGCTGAGCGAGGAGCAGAGCACCCGACTGCAGAAGGTGCTCAGAGATTGTGCGCGCAAGTGAGGCAGAAAAGGTGGAGCCGGTGGGGGGATTCGAACCCTCAACCCCGGCTTTACGAAAGCCGTGCTCTGCCGTTGAGCTACACCGGCTCCGGCGAGAACGCCAGTATAACCGTGAGCCGCGGAGAAATCCAACACATGGACGGCATTAGGAGGTGGGAATGGAACGCCGGCGAAAGGGGATTCTGGTTCTTGTGCTGACTGGCTGGCTTGCGCTGAGCGGCTGCATGATGTTCTGTCCGGAGCCCTCGCCACATCGCAGGACGGCGTTCGGCGAGGTCAAGGTGCTGGACTTCCCCACGTGCAGGCGGCTGCGCATCCTCGGGCAGGAGGTCAATCGCACTCGCCAGGGTCGGCTCTGGGTGACAGTGCACTGGCTGAACTCGTCGAGGAAGACTTACAAGGCAGAGCTCAAGGTGAGTTTTTTCGACGCAGAGGGCTTGGCCGAGAAGGGCTCTTACCGCTGGGACCTGGAGCGCTTTCCGCCGGGCGAAGCCACCGACGAATGGGAGTCCTCCACGGCTGAGGCAGTACACGCTATCTGATCGAGGTCAGAAGCTCGGATTGACTCCCCCTCAGAACTCCATCCGCTCGAACGCCCGGATTCCAGCCCTCATCGGAACCAGGCAGGCGACGGCTGCCAGGACCACCTCCAGGCACAGGCATACCGTTGCGACAATGTGGAAATCCCGACCGACCAGGACTCCTGTGGCGTGGAGATGCAGGGGGATGGCGATGAGCAACAGGGAAGCGAGAATGAAGAAAATGCTGCAGACGAGGTTGAACGTCCCCCCGAAGCTTCCCACTATCTGAGAGGGGTTGTCGGAGCGCATGTTGGGATAGACGGCCCCGAGGCCCACAGCAAGCCCGTTCAACCCGCAGCACACGCACAGCACAACCAGCATGTGCATGGCAATGATCCAACCTTCCAGGCCGAGCATCATGTCGCTGAGCACAATGAGGCTCCCGCTGAGCAGCAAGGAGCCGGCTGCAGCGAAGAAGAACTTGCCCCACAGCACTGTGCTGCGCCGCATGGGGATCATCCCCACGATCCAGATGCGGCGCCCTTCGAGGCTGAGCTGGGGATAAATGAAGCGGCTGGTGAGGGTCGAGAGGGTGAGGCAGGTCGCCCCCAGGTTCAGCAGCGCCACCAGGTTTTGCCAGTATGGCGCGAGCGTGGTAAAGCCGAAGCGGGGCAGGTTCACCACGTAGAGGGACAAAAGGCCGAAGAACAACAGAGTCTGTGACCACTGGGTCGGGTCCCTGCGGAACGTTTTTGCGTCCTTGAGCACGAGCAGGCGCAGGTTCACAGGGAGGAAGAAAAGGACCGCCGCCAGGAGGCGGTCCAGGATGCTCTGTGCTTTGATCTTGCGGCTCTCGGAGCGGCGCATCTGGCTCGAGGCGAGCGCAGGCAGGTAAAGGGATTTGCCGAGCCGGCAAGCCAACATGGCGAAGAACATGACGTTGGACAACAGCAGCAGCAGCAGGAACACGGCGCGACGCGGCACGGCCCGTCCCGAGGCAAGTATGCCTTCGCTGACCCAGTAGCTGGGCAGAGCCCAGTGCTGGCAGAAAGCTATGCGGTCCATGATCTGCTTGAAGCCGGCTTCTGTCAAGAGCACCGTGGGGCGTTGGGCGAGCATGAACGTGACCCACAGCACCAGAACCCCCGCGACCACCGCCAGGAACAGGGCCAGGGTCAGTGTCCTGCGTCGCGGTACCACCAGCGGCACTAACAGCGCTACAATCGCCCCCGCCACCATGGGCAGGCCCATCATCGTGATGGCAAGCAACAGCGAAAGAACGTAGAAATACCACGGCACCTGCTGTGCAATGCCATAGGCAAGGACCATCGGCATGACAAGAGTGCCCATCCCCCAGGCGCTGAACAGGATGGATTCCGCCCCCTTGTAGATGAAGATGCTCTCGGCGTGGATCGGCAGGGAGAGAAGGAACGAGGCCTCCTCATCCCGGTAGAAGGAGCTGTAGCAGATGATCGCATTGCTGATGCTCATCATCGCCAGCAATGCGAGGAAAAAGAAGGCGAACAGGTAGTCGCTGAGGATTTCGGTCAGGCCCTCGAACCTGCCGAGGAAGAGGAAAACTTGCAGGAACATGGCGAACATCAGGCACCAGAACACCAGTGCCGCAGAGCTCATCACGGTCACGCGCAGCTTCGAGCCCCTGAAGAACGTCCGCGCCGCCCTCGCGGCAAGCCGGAGCCTGAGTCGTGCGAGATGGGCGAGTTCCATGGTCCCCCGTTCCGAGTCCAAAACGCAAGAGCCCACCACCTCGCCGCCTCAGCCCTCCTCGGTCAGCCGAAGAAAAGCCTCTTCGAGGCGCCCATCGGTGCTGGCCACACGGCGGATATCGTCCGGGGCTCCCAGGGCAACGATCCGCCCCCTGTGTATGATCCCTATCCTGTCGGCGACCTCCTCGGCGAGGGAGAGCGTGTGGGTGGACATGAATATGCTTGTGCCCTTGCGGGATTGCTCCCTCATGAGTTGCTTCAGGATGCTGCCGCCTTTGGGATCGAGCCCGACCAGCGGCTCGTCCACCACCACGACCTTGGGATTGTGCAGGAGGGCAGCACTGATGACCACACGCTGCTTCATGCCGTGCGAATAGGTCTCGGCCAGATCGTCCAGGAAGTCCTCGAGACCGAAGGTCTCAGAAAGTTCTCCGATCTTGCTTTCGGTCTCGGCCCTTGGCAGGTTGTAGGTCCTGGCCACGAAACGCAGGAATTCCCTTCCCGTCAGCTTGTCGTAGAGGTAGGGCCGGTCGGGCACGTAGCTCAGCACTGATTTGGCAGCGATGTAGTCGTTCTGCACGTCGTGCCCGCAGAGCGTCGCTCGCCCCTCCGTGGGCCTGAGGAGGCCGGCAATCATCTTGATGGTGGTGGTCTTCCCGGCGCCGTTCGGCCCGATGAAGGCGAAGAACTCGCCGGGGGGAATCTCCAGATTCAGGTGGTCAACGGCCGTCAGATCGCCAAAGACCTTCGTCAGATTCTCCAGCCTAATCATCGTGGCCGTTCCCTCCCTCACACAATGCACGGCGGCACGCTTCGAGGGCCATCCGCGGGGTTATGCGCCTCATGCATCGGTGGTCGCGCGTGCAGACCTTTTGCTGGCACGGACTGCATTCCACCTCCACACGCAATACCTGGTCATGAGGCAGGTGGCTGGTGGAGTAATCCGGATGGGTCGGGCCCATCAGACAGACCGTCGGCACGCCGAGCGCCACGCCGTAGTGCCGGGGCCCGGAGTCCGTGGTCACCAGCAGGCTGCTGAGGCCGAGAATGCACTTGAGCAGATGAAGGTCTATTCTGCGGCCGGTCAAATCTATGATGGGGACAGGGGATTTCTCGGCGATACGCCGCACCATGGCTCCGTCCCCGGGGGCCCCGATGCACGCCACCTGCGCCCCGTATTCCTCCTGGAGCATCCCGGCGAGCATCGCAAACCGCTCCTCTGGCCAGAGCTTCGAAGGCCCGAATGCCGCCCCCGGATGACGCAGGAAAAGCGGGCGCCGTGCGTCCACCCCGGCCTCTTTGAGGATGGCGCGGCTTGCGCGCATGTCTTGCTCGGCGAACGGAAGCTCGGTTCGCCGGCTATCGGGGCGAAGCCCGAGGGCCCGGCAGAGTCCCAGGTAATAATCCACCATATACGTGGGCCTGAACCGCCCGTCCTTCGAGGGCAGGGGCAGGGGGTCGGTCAACAAAGGGCGCCTCATGTCGCGAACGTAACCCACGCGCCTCCGCACGCCCCCCAGACGC
>JAUWZH010000093.1 GCA_030615435.1 Candidatus Brocadiaceae bacterium
GTGGTCGGCGACGTGATGCTCGACACCTACGTGTGGGGGCAGGTGAGCCGCATCTCCCCGGAGGGGCCGATCCCGGTCCTGCACGTGGAGCGCAAGGAGCACCGCCCGGGCGGGGCGGCCGGCACTGCCGCCATGCTCTGCGCACTCGGGGCAAAGGTCTCGCTGATCGGCACAGTGGGTCAGGACGGCCCCGCCGAGGAGCTGGCCCGTGGTCTCCAGGCCGCCGGGGCCGACACCTGCGGGCTGGTCGCCTGCCCCGACCGCCCCACCACGCTCAAAACACGTTACCTGGGTTACGTCCAGAGCGCCGGGCGGGGGCTTCAGCAAATCGTGCGCGTGGACGAGGAAGTGACGGATCCCATCAGCGCGGAGCAAAACGAGCAGGTGCGGCAGCGCCTGAGGGAGCTCTCCGGCGAGGCCGAGCTCATCCTCATCCAGGACATGGCGAAGGGGCTCTTCAGCGCCGAGATGCTCCAGCACATAATCGGGGCGGCCTCGGAGGCGGGCAAGCCCGTCGTCGTGGACCCGGTCCGGGGCAGGGACTACTCGGCCTACCGGGGCGCGCGCTGCCTGCTGCCGAACCGACTCGAGGCGGAGGCGGCCACCGGCCTGACGCTGCGCGGCGAGGAGGATTACTGCGCGGCCGCCCGCAAGTTGGTTCAGGAGTTGAACTTGGAGGCTGCCATCATCACGCTGGACCGGGACGGGATGTTCTACGCGACGGCCGAGGGCCGGCAGGGGCACGTGCCCACGCGGCCGCGCTCGGTGGTGGACGTGACGGGGGCGGGAGACATGGTGGCGGCGGCGCTGAGCTTGATGATGGCTGGTGGGGCGTCTGTGGAGCGGGCGGTGGAGCTTGCCAACGTCGCCGCCGACATGGAGGTGAGCCGCCAGGGGGCGGCCCTCATATCGCGCGCCGAGCTCCTGGCGCAGCTCCAGGCCCGCTTGGCCCCTGCGCTGCGCAAGGTCAAGGGACGCGAGGAGCTTCGGCGCATCCTCTCCGAGCGCCGCAGGCGCGGGGAAACGGTCGCCTTCACCAACGGGGTGTTCGACCTGCTGCACCTGGGACACGTGGAGCTGATCCGCTTCGCCCGCCGGCAGGCCGACTGCCTGGTGGTAGGGCTCAACAGCGACCGTTCGGTGCGCGAGCTGAAGGGCCCCGACCGTCCGATCAATACCGAGGATGTGCGCTCCCAGACCCTCGCCGCCCTGCCGAACGTGGACTACGTGGTTGCCTTCGAGGAGGCGAGCGTGCTGCCGCTTATCAAGGAGCTGCGGCCCGACGTCCTGGTCAAGGGAGGCGACTACGACAGGAGCGGCGTGGTGGGGGCCGAGTTCGTGATGTCCTACGGCGGGCAGGTGAAACTGGCGCCGGTGGTGCAGGGTCTCTCCACCACCGACCTGATCCGGAGGATCGCCGAGAACCGTGCAGGCGGAGATCCACAGCATACTTGAGCAAACAGCGGCCCTCCACCGGGCGCTCGCCGGGCAGGCGGAGGCCATCGAGAGGGTGGTGCGCCTCATCGCCGATGCCATGGCGGCGGGCGGCGCGCTCTACGTCATGGGCAACGGGGGCAGCGCCGCCGACGCACAGCACCTCGCCGGGGAACTCGTGGGACGCTTCGAGATGGAGCGCCGGCCCCTGCCGTGTGTGGCCCTCACCACCGACACCAGCGTGCTGACCGCCGTGGCGAACGACTACGGGGTGGAGGACGTGTTCCTGCGGCAGGTCCGGGCGCTCGTGCGCCGGGGAAACGTGGTGATGGGCATATCCACCAGCGGCCGCTCGGCCAACGTGAACCGCGCCCTCGAGGAGGCCCGGCGCCGGGCGGCGGCCACCGTCGGACTCAGCGGCCGGGACGGGGGCGGGATGGTCGCGCTGTGCGACGCGCTGGTATGCGTGCCGGCCGACGAGACCCCCCGCATTCAGGAAGCCCACCAGACCATCATCCACATCATCTGCCGCCTCGTGGAGCGCGAACTCTGCGGGGGCTAGAGGGGAACTGAGCCGTCCCCTCCCAGCAAGCAGGGAAAGCCTGAGCGCAGGCGGACGGTTCGTGCTCCTCCCCGCTGTTGCACCGGCGCCCGAGGGCGCGGTAGGATATATGCTCTCCGGGGCTTCTCGGTCGAGCCGGCGGGCTCTCGCGCGGGCGCGTGTCGGCCAATTCCACTGCGGAACAGAGGAGATCACGTTGGGCGAAGACTTTCTGGTGGGCGCAATACTCCGCCTGCTGGCGCTGCTGCCGGCGCTGACGCTTCACGAGTTCAGCCACGCCTACAGCGCCCACGTGCTCGGCGACTACACGCCGGCGGCTCAGGGGCGCGTCACGCTCAATCCTCTGGCGCACCTCGACCCGATAGGGACACTGATGATACTGTTCGCGCCGATCGGGTGGGCAAAGCCGGTGATGATCAACCCCCACAACTTCCGCAATCCGGCCCGCGACATCGTGATCACGAGCGCGGCCGGGCCGCTCTCGAACGTCGTGCAGGGCATTTTCTGGGGCGTGGTGCTGCGGGCCTTCATCGCAGCGGGGATGGAGAACACGCTGGTGCTCGGTCTGGTGGCCCTGATGACGCTGATAAACTTCATACTGGCGCTCTTCAACCTCATCCCGCTCGGCCCTCTGGACGGGCACGAGATACTGGCCTACTTCCTGCCCCCGCGGATGCAGCTCAGGTTCCGCCAGTTCAACCGCTACGGTTTCGCGATTCTGATCGGCCTGATACTGTTCTCGTTCGTGACGAATGTCCCGATCCTGCAACTGTTCATCTTCCTGCCCGCGCAGATCGCCGGGTGGGCCGTCTCGGGCGAGGACCTCTGGGGGCTAATATACCAGGCGGGCATCTTCTAATGGAGCCGAGCAACGAGACAAATGATGGCGCCGAGGCCGAAGGGGCCGCCCCGGAGCTGTCCCTGGAGGGGTTCAGGGCGGAGCTGGAGGTCTTCAGCGGGCCGTTGGACCTGCTGCTGCACCTCATCAGGCAGGACGAGGTGGACGTGCTGGAGGTGCCCGTCTCCCACATCACCGAGCAGTACCTGGAGGCGCTGCGGACGATGCAGCTCTTCGAGGTGAACGTGGCGGCGGAGTTCCTCGTGATGGCCGCCACGCTGATGGACATCAAGAGCCGCATGTTGCTGCCTGAGAGGCCGGATGAAGACGAGGAAGAGGTGGACCCGCGTGACGCACTGGTGCAGCAGCTCCTTCAGTACAAGCGCTTCAAGCTGGCTTCCGGCCGACTCGCCGGGATGGCCGAGGAGCGCGCCCTCCGCTTTGCCCGGCCCCTGGTCGGACCGCAGGCCGATGCCCCGCCGGTCAGCCCTGAGAGCCTGCTGAAGGACGTGAGCATCTGGGACCTGCTCTCGGCCTACGGTCGCGTGGTCCGGCAGATCCAGATGTCCCGCCCCGCGCACATCGTCTACGACGAGGTCCCGATCGCCGTGTACATGGCCGAGGTCATGGAGAGGCTGCGAGACGGGCAGGCGGAGTTCCTGGATTTCTTCTCCGAGGATCGTTCCCGCCAGAGGGTGATAGGCATCTTCCTGGCGCTGCTGGAGTTGGTGAGGCAATCTCGGATCGTGCTCCGGCAGCAGGAGGGGGACAGGACTCAGATCGCCGTCACCCCGCCCGACCGTCCGGCGGCCCCCCACCAGGGCGCTGCGAGGCGAGCGCAGCGGTCGCCCGTTGAATGAGCGGGGCGTATAGATTACTCGTCTTGCTTTTTCTCGGCCTCAGCGTGCCCGCACCGACGTGTTGGCGGAACCCATGGAAGAAAATCTCGACGGCATATTCTCGCAGTACGCAGGTGAGCGCGGCGAGCTCATCCCCATCCTCCAGGACGTGCAGAGGGCCGTGGGCTACGTTCCCGGCGCGGCGATGACGCAGACCGCGAGGTTCCTCAGGATCCCGGAAAGCGCCGTTTACGGGGTGGTGACTTTCTACGCCCAGTTCCACCTGACCCGGCAGGGCGAGCACGGGGTGAAGGTTTGCCAGGGCACTGCATGCCACGTCAGGGGCGGGCGGCGCATCCTCCGGGCGGTCGAGAAGAAGCTCGGCATCAGGTCCGGCGAGACGAGCGAGGATTACAGGTTCAGCCTGGAGAGAGTGGCCTGCTTCGGCTCGTGCGCCCTGGCGCCGGTGATGGTCGTTGACGGCAAGGTCCACGGCCGGATGACGCCACAGAAGGCGGTGAGGGTACTGGAGGCCCTGGAGTGAGGTTCGAGCAGATCCAGCAGAAGGCCGCCTCGGCGTGGTCAGAATTCACGGACCCCGGGAGGCCCCGCATTCTCGTCGGGACCGGCACCTGCGGCAGGGCGGCAGGGGCAGGTGAGGTCCTGCAGGCCATCCGCTCTCATGCCCCGCAGGCCGGCCTGGAGGCCCGGGTCTACGAGGTGGGGTGTCTGGGGCTCTGCTACGCGGAGCCGCTTGTGGAGTTGAGCGGCCCCGGCCTGCCGCGCGTGCTCTATGGGGGCCTCGCCCCCGAGGACGTCCCTGGCCTGCTGCGTGACTATTACGAACACGGCGACCTTCGCCCCGACCTGGCGCTCGCCGTCATGGAGGGAGACTCGCTCGAGGGCATCCCCACCTTCAAAGACCACCCGATGATGGCGGGGCAGGTGCGTATCGTGCTGCGCAACTGCGGCCTGATTGACCCCGGGAACATAGACCATTACATAGCGCGCGGCGGCTACGCGGGCCTGGCGAGGGCCCTCGCAATGGCGCCGCAGCAGGTCATCGAAGAGGTCAAGCGCTCGGGACTGCGCGGCCGCGGCGGGGCTGGGTTTCCCACGGGGAGGAAGTGGGAGTTCTGCCGCAACTCACCCGGCGACCGCAAATACCTCATCTGCAACGCCGACGAAGGGGACCCCGGCGCGTTCATGGACCGCGCCGTGCTGGAGAGCGACCCGCACTCTGTGATCGAGGGGATGGCGATAGCCGCTTACGCCATCGGGGCCGGCGAAGGCTACGTCTACGTGCGGGCGGAGTACCCGCTCGCCGTCCAGCGGCTGCAAGAGGCCGTGCGAAAGGCAAACGAGTACGGCCTGACAGGCGATGACGCACTCGGCTCCGGGTTTCGGTTCCACGTCAGGCTCAAGCAGGGGGCAGGGGCTTTTGTCTGCGGCGAGGAGACCGCCCTGCTGGCCTCGCTCGAGGGGAAGCGCGGCATGCCCCGGCCGCGGCCGCCTTTCCCCGCCCAGAAAGGCCTCTACGGGAGGCCCACGAACATCAACAACGTGGAGACGCTTGCCAACGTGCCCGTGATTCTCTCACGCGGAAGCGGGTGGTTCGCCGCTCACGGAACCGAAGCGAGCCGCGGGACCAAGACCTTTGCCCTGGCGGGCAAGATCGTCCGCACCGGCCTCATAGAAGTGCCGCTGGGCATCTCGCTCCAGAAGATCGTCTTTGGCATTGGCGGAGGCATCCCGGAGGAGAAGCGAATCAAGGCCGTCCAGACGGGCGGCCCCTCCGGCGGGTGCATCCCCGCCGAACTGCTCCGCATGCCGGTGGACTACGAGAGGCTGACCGAAGCAGGCTCCATCATGGGCTCCGGGGGCATGGTCGTGATGGACGAAGACACCTGCATGGTGGACATCGCCCGCTACTTCGTGGAGTTCACTCAGAGCGAGTCCTGTGGCAAGTGCGCCCCGTGCCGTCTGGGTACGAAACACATGTTCGGCATTCTGACCCGCATCAGTTCCGGCGAGGGCCGCCCGCAGGACATCGAGCTGCTCGAGGAGATCGCCGAGGCCGTCAAGCTCGGCTCGCTGTGCGGGCTCGGCCAGACCGCGCCAAACCCGGTCCTGACCACCATTCGCTACTTCCGCGAGGAGTACGAGACGCACATCCACGATAAGAAATGCCTCAGCGGCGTATGCAAGCAACTCGTCACGTTTCAGGTGAACGAGCAGAAATGCAAGATGTGCAACGTCTGCAAGGAGAACTGTCCCGCCAATACGATCGAGGGAGAGCGCAAGAAAACTCCCTACAAGATCGTCCAGAGCGGATGTACGAAATGCGGCATCTGTTTCGATGCATGCCCGTTCGGCGCGATCGAAGTCGTCTGAGAGGATCCCTGAACACAGGACGCCAACTTCTCAGGAGCATGAAATTGTGATGGCCGAAACGCAGAGCGTCAAATTAACCATCAACGGGAAAGAGATAGTCGTCGCGGAAGCCGGGCGATGCCTGCGCTGTGACCTGGAAGAGAGCCAGGAGTAGATTCACGTGGCACAGATAACACTCACCATAGACGCCGTGGGGGCCACCGTCCCCGAAGGCACCAGCGTGCTGGAGGCCGCGCTTTCGGCCGGAATCTACATTCCCACGCTCTGCTACGACAAAGACCTGGAACCTTACGGGGCCTGCCGGATCTGCATCGTCGAGATTGAGGGCATGGACGGCCTGCCGACCTCCTGCACCACCCGAGCGGCCGACGGGATGGTGGTGCGCACCGACACCGAGAGGGTCAATCGGGTGCGCCGCACGATCTGCGAGATGCTCATCGCCGACCACCCGGCAGATTGCCTGACCTGTCCCGCCAACCAGAGCTGCGAGCTCCAGCAGGTCGCCTCGCACCTCGGAATCATGCAGCAGCGCCTGGAGCCGCTGGAGCGCGAACACGTCCTGGATGAGAGCAATCCGTTCTTCAAACTTGACCTGTCCACGTGCATCCTTTGCGCGCGGTGCGTGCGGGCCTGCAACGAGCTGCGCGGCGTGGGGGCCATCGAGCTCGTGGGGCGCGGCTACGAGTGCCACGTCGGCACGTTCCTCGACGGGCCAATGGTTGAGTCCGTTTGCGAGTCCTGCGGGGAGTGCGTGGACCGGTGCCCGACCGGCGCCCTGTCGGCCAAGGCGGAGAGGCTCCCGCCGACCCGCGAAGTGAAGACCACCTGCGTGTACTGCGGCTGCGGGTGCGGGCTGGTGCTGGGGGTGCGAGGCAATCGCATCGTGCGCGTCCGGGGCGAGGCCGCCCATCCCGTCAACAGAGGAAGCCTCTGCGTGAAGGGGCGCTTCGGGCTGGACTTCGTGGGCTCCGCCGACCGGCTCACCGCTCCGCTGATCCGGCGCGACGGGGAGCTCCAGGAGGCGGGCTGGGAGGAGGCGCTGGAGCTGGTGGCCGGCAGGCTCAGCGAGATCAAGGCGGAGCACGGCCCGGACGCCCTCGCCGGGCTCTCCTCGGCGAAGTGCACCAACGAGGAGAACTACCTTTTCCAGAAGTTCGTCCGCGCGGCGCTCGGCACCAACAACGTTGACCACTGCGCCCGGCTGTGCCACGCGTCCACGGTGGTCGGATTGGCGCGGGCATTCGGCAGCGGCGCCATGACGAACTCACTAGGGGAGATCGAGCACGCCGACTGCATACTGGTAACCGGCTCCAATACCACCGAGGCGCACCCCATCATCGCCCTGCGGATCATAGCCGCCGTGGAGCGGCACGGGGCGCGGCTCATCGTGGCCGACCCGAGGCGCATTGACCTGGTCCGTTTCGCCGATCTGCACCTGCGCCAGCGCTCGGGGACGGACGTGGCCCTGTTCAACGCGATGATGAACGTGATCCTCGGCGAAGGGCTCGCCGATGAGAAGTTCATAGCCTCGCGCACGGAAGGCTTCGAGCAGTTCCGCCGGGCTCTCGAGGAGTGCACTCCTGAATGGGCCGAGCCGATCACGGGCGTTCCGGCCGGGGAGATCCGCGCCGCCGCACGGACTTACGCCGGCGCCGAAAGGGCCTCCATCATCTACAGCATGGGCATCACCCAGCACACAACGGGCACCGACAACGTGCTCTCGCTCGCCAACCTCGCCATGCTCACCGGAAACGTCGGCCGGCCCTCCACTGGCGTGAACCCGCTGCGCGGCCAGAACAACGTCCAGGGCGCGTGCGACCTCGGCGCGCTGCCGGACGTGTATCCAGGCTACCAGAAGGTGGACGATGCGGGCGTTCGGCGCAGCTTCGAGCAGGCCTGGGGGGTCCCCCTGCCTGCGGAGCCGGGGCTGACGGTGGTTGAGATGACGAACGCCGCCGCCGAGGGCCTCCTCAAGGGCCTCTACGTGATGGGCGAGAACCCGATGCTCAGCGATCCCAACGTCAACCACGTGCGGGAGGCCCTGGAGAAGCTGGATTTCCTCTGTGTTCAGGACATCTTCCTTACCGAGACGGCCCGGCTCGCCGACGTTGTCCTGCCCGGCGTCTCGTTCGCAGAGAAGGACGGCACGTTCACCAACACCGAGCGGCGCGTGCAGCGGGTGCGGGCGGCCGTTGATTCCCCGGGCGAGGCGCGCCAGGACTGGGCGATTATCTGCGAGGTCGCCTCGCGGCTCGGCTACCCGATGCACTACGACCACCCCTCGCAGATAATGGACGAGATGGCGTCCGTGACGCCGATCTACGGCGGCATGAGCTTCGAGCGCGTTGATGAGGTGGGGCCCCAGTGGCCCTGTCCGGACGCGGAACATCCGGGGACGGTTTACCTGCACGAGGGAGAGTTCAAGCGCGGGCGCGGCAAGTTCCATCCCGTGCGGTTCCGGGAGGCCGCGGAGCTTCCGGACGAGGAATACCCGTTCCTGCTCACGACGGGACGTTGCCTGTACCATTTCCACACGGGCACGCTCTCGCGCAGGAGCGCCGGGCTGGAAGAGCTCTCTCCGCCGGCGCCCTTCGAGATCCATCCGGAGGACGCCGCCGCCGAAGGCATCAGCGAGGGGCAGATCGTGCAGATCACCTCACGCCGGGGGACCGTGCGGGCGAGGGCGGTCTTGACCGAGCGCTCGCGGCCGGGGATGATCTTCATGCCCTTCCACTTCCGGGAGGCGGCGGCTAACCTGCTCACCAACGATGCCCTCGACCCCGTTGCCAAGATCCCCGAATACAAAGTCTGTGCGGTGCGCCTGAAGAAGGCGCACGAGAGCAGCCCCGGGTGCTGAGAAGGACTCCAGATTCCCCTTTCCCGACCATGGCGCCCCAATCCTCAGAGGTTGCGGCCGTGCTGCTGTGCGGAGGCGAGAGCGAGCGGCTGGGCTTCCCGAAGGAGATGCTCCGCGTTGACGGGGAGCCGCTCGTGGTGAAGCAGGTGCGGAGGCTCCAGGCGCTGTTCTGCGCCGTCTTCGTCTCCTCCAACCGGCCCGAGCGCCTTCGCCACCTGCTGGACGTGCCGATCCTCGAGGATGAGATCGCGGACGCCGGTCCGCTGGCGGGAGTCCTCACTGGGCTGCGGCGCGCGGGGACCGGGCGGGTCTTCTTCCTCGCCTGCGACCTGCCCGCCGTGCCGGACGAGGTGATTGAAACCCTGGTTGCACGCGCCGCCGAGAGCGAAGCGCAGACGGTGCTGGCGCACTCAGG
>JAUWZH010000040.1 GCA_030615435.1 Candidatus Brocadiaceae bacterium
GTAGCGGTGACGCGGCGGATCCTTTTCCGTGGCATAGAGTTCCTCGTAGAGTCGGGTGGCTTCCCTGTCGCGTCCGACCCTCTCCATCTGCTCGGCCAGCAGGAAAACGCAGTCCAGGTAGTCGCGGGTATTCAGGCAGGCTGCAAGATTATATCCCTCCCGGCCCACCAACTCATCGTAGGCCTCCAGGGCCCGCGCCCCTTCTCCGCTCAGCAGGTCCTGCAACATCTCCTTTGCCCGCGAGGCGCCAGAGTAGCTGCGTTTTTCTCTCGCCTCCAGGCTGAAGGCCGGGCTGGTCTGAAGCAACACGTCGTACCGCGCACGTTCCCGCTCATTGCTGAGCACCTTGTAAGCGCCCATGACCTGCTTCAGACGTCTGGCCGCTGCCCTGGAATCCCCTGGATTCGTATCGGGGTGGAATTTCTTCGCAAGCCTGCGAAACGCGCGCTTGATGTCAGCCTGTGACGCCGTCCTGCCGATGTCCAGAACGTCGTAATAGCTTTTCTCTTGTATTTCCATTCGCACTTACATGAATACGAACCACTGCTATTCCCGACTTCCGCGGCGCGGGAAAACGCCTTTACCAACGCGAACCCTGCCGATCACGTGGGCCATTACAGAGCGCAAACGCCGGCAATGCTCTCAAAGACGGCACGCCGCCTTGCCCCTGGAATCACCATCCAAAGATGGGTAAAACCCACCTCCCACGAGCCCCCGTGCTGCGTGAAAAAAACCGACTACGAAGATTTAACTATGATACCAAAATCGCCCCGATTCGTCAATACCAAAAATTCGCTCCAGCATCGCCGATTGACTCTGCCTCTAGGCGTTACCGCCTGCAGAGCAAAGGGTTACAGCAGAAGCGGTTCCCGAGGACCTGCCGTCGAATGGTCGCGATCGCGCTCAAATTTTGTCCGCGCCTCTTGGCGCACGTGGCGAAGGGTTGTGAAGGTGTTCGCTCGGTTCGCGTGAGCGTTGCTGCCTGCCCGGGCGCGTGCGCAGCGGCGAAGCACCGCCGAACGCTTGACACAGCCCCGGGGCTGTCCTAAACTTCAAGATAGTAGTATTCCCTTTCTCCGACGGCGGTAAGGACCCATGCCTATCGAAGCGAGATGTCAGAACCCTGAGTGCGGCGTGGTGCTCACCTTGCAGGGTGAGCTCGCCGGCAAGAAGGTGCGCTGCCCGAAGTGTGGCGCGACGATCCAGGTGCCGGCAGTCGAAAGCGCGCCTGCTCAAGCGCCTGCGCCGAAAGCACGCGCGCGCCGGGACAGTGCGGCGGCCACCGCAGGGCCTGCGGCTGCCGGTGGCGCTGCCACCTGTCCCAAGTGCGGCGCAGCCCTCAAACCTGGCGTCACCTTCTGCTCCAAGTGCGGCGCGCGCCTTGGCGCCCGCCCAACCCCTCGGAAGGCCCCACGGCCACTTCGCGTCGGCTCCCCCGCGAAAGGTTTGTTCGTCGCCCTGGGTGTCGCAGTGCTGCTGGCCGGGGGCGCTGTGGGAGCATTGTTTCTGCTCAGAGGCGAACGGGGGAAAGGCGCCGGGGAGCAGCCCGAGCCTCCGCCGGAACGCCTGGTCGAAGCCCCGAGGGTCGGACCCCCGCCGCGTGGGGAGGCCCCTGCCCGCGCGAAGAAAGAGCGGAGAAAGAGCAAGCCGTCGGAGTTCTCGGAGGGCCTGGAGCGCCTTGCAGCAGAAGCCGGCAAGACCAGGGAAACCATTGCGGCTTACTTCGAGCGCCTGGGCGAGGTCGCAGCCTCCTCAAAAGGCGGCAGCCGGGAACAGATCGCTGAGCGCTGGGCAAATCTCTACGTGTGGTGCAAGGAAGAGGGACTCCACAGCGAGGCGGAGATGTGCTGGTTGAAGGCCGTTCGCCTCGCGCCGCAGGAGCGGCAAACCAACGCGATGCTGGGGCGCACGGCCACCTTCGCAGGACTTCCCGTCGAGCCTGAACAGAAGGCGTTCCTTGATGGCATCGGGTCGTGGCTTCGCGTGGTCAACCGTCATCCGGGGATGGAGCACCTGCAAGTGGGGCTGGAGGGCGGCGAGATGCAGCCGCTTCTGCCAAGCGAATCATGGGATGTTCGCGTCCGGCCCGGCAGCGTCGAGCTGGTCGTGAAACCGGCCCAGGGAGCGAACGCAAGGATGGGGCGCATCACTCTGATGGCCGAGCACGGCAGGCGGCTGATCGTCTCCGTGTTGAGTGAAGACCTGCTGCCGACGGTTTCCTCCCGCGGACTGCGCATCCTCTATGACGCCCTCGGCACCTGGCGCAAGTACAGGAACCCCGAGCATCCCTGGCCCGACGAGCGACTGAGGGAAATGGGCTGGCAAAGGATTGAGAACGGCTGGCAGCTTTCCAGCGGGAAAGAGGTCCTGCGCTTCGGCACGGACGGTCCCTATCGGCTTCGTTCGATTACCCTTGCCCGGAGGGGTAGACAGCGGCGGAAGACCTTGGCGCAGCTCTCGGCCATGTCGGAGACGCCTCTGGATAAGACGCCTCTGGATATCTCACTCGATCAGGGTAGATACAGGATCGTGGGAGAGCTCCTGGCCCTTGACAGAGATGGGCAGAAGGTGACGGTGGCGGGCACAGCGGAACGTCCCCTGATGCTCGAAGTGCCGAGGGATAGTAACTGGGCGCAGGTGCGCTCCGGCAACATGGAGGGATTGACGCTTGGGGCGGCCGAGTTCGAGGCCCAGCGCGGCATTGCTTTCTCCTACGAGCTCCTGGATGAACCGGTCGAGGCGGTGGAACGCATCATGGCCGCTTTGAGCGAGGAGTATGCTCGCTCGGCCGAGGTTAGGCGGTTAGGACGACACCATGAGGGCATGCTCACGGAAATCAAGGACCTGGAAGCCAGGGGCGAGCTGCTCGGAAGCTGGCACAGCGACAGGCATCTGTGGGAGGGGATAGAGCCTGAGTGTCGCCGGGAATGGCAGAGAGGAAGGTGGCAGGGGCAGGCGCGCGCGCTGCCTCCCTATGCCCGCCGCCTCGCCCTGCTGGAAGTGCCGGACCCCCAGGCTTATCTCTACCTGGAATGGCCGCGCTTCCGGCGAGCTCTCGCGCTGGTGGTGGGGCCGGCGGCCCGCGAGGTTCGGGAACACGACGTTCGCCTGTGCCTCCTGCCTCTCATGTCCGAGCAGGATGCGGTGAGTGTGCTGCGCGACAGGTGGGGCTCCCTGAAGCATAGGAAGCAGAGAGATGCCCTGCAGCACCTTCGTTTCATGTGTGGGACGCCAGTGATCGAGTTCCTGGCGGAAATCGCATTGATCTGCGAAGCCGAAGATGTCCGGATGGCGACATGTCTGGTTCTGGGGGACATAGGCACGCCGGATGCGCTGGAGTTGTGCCGGATTCCGACGCTCAAGCCGCGACTTCGCGGCGCGGTGCTTGCCGCGTTGGCCGGCGCTGGAGACCAGGAGACGGTCGGCTCCCTGTCTGAGACGCTGGCGGAAGCCCTGCCGAAAGTCAGGACGGCTTTCCTGCCTTCGTTGTTGAAAATGCGTTCGCCCACGGTGCTGCCGGCGCTTTCCAGGGTCATCCATCTCTACAAGAAAGGCAAGGCCCGTGCGAAGATCGCCGAGGGCCTGGGGGAGTTCGGCGGTCATGCTGCCGCCTCGCTGCTGGCGCGTCTCATCGAGGAGCAGGACGTTCCGTACGCTGAAGCCGTTGGCCGGTTCCGTCCCGAGGAGATGACGCTGCTTATCGAACCGCTCGGGAAGATACTGCGCAGCGGGTCGGCTGGCAGCGCCGAGGCAGCTCTGCTGCTGGGCGAGACCCGCGCGGAACTGGCGGTGCCTCTGCTGAGCGCGGCCGCTCTGGAGGACCGCCAGCCGTATGCCGCCCTGGCACTGGCTGTCCACGGCTCGGCGCAGACGCTGGAAAGGGCTGCCCGGGCAGCGGAGTTGATCGGCGTCGAGGAGCTCGAGATCATCCGGGACCTCTGGCGCAAAGGCGAAGAAGTTGAGCAGGAGGATGGTCCGTGGGAATGGCATCCTGACATAGATAGGCGCGCCGCCGCCGAGTTCTTGCAGGCAGTGCTGCGGGAATCGAAGAGACTGGATGCGAAGATGAAAGCGGCAAAGCTCCTGGTGGAAGTGGGGGAGAAACCTGAGCTGGAGGGCCTGCTTGCCGTCGTCTCCATGGCGGTGCCTGAGGAAAAGCCTGAGGCCGAAAGAGCCGGCGTACCTGGCCCGTCGGGCCGGTGGGGGGCCGGTGACCGCCCCGGTCGGCCGGGAGGCATGGAAGGACCCTTCGGACCGGCGCCGCTCACCGCCGAACAGCGACTCGAACTCCGAATGGAAGCGGTTGAACTTCTCGAAAAAGTAACCACCCCTGAGATCGCTGCTGAGCTCCGTAAGCTGGCGGAAACTGCCAAGTCGGCGGAGATCAGGTTCGGCGCCCTGCAACTGCTGGCCCGGCTGGCCGACGAAGAGAACCTGGCCTATTTGCAGGAATTGGCCGTTCGCCCTCCGGGGAAATACGCCGACCTGGAGGCGGCGCTCAACCACACCCGCTCGCGCATAGCCGCAGTGACGGGACTGGTCGCAGCCGGTCATCCGGAGGCCGTCTCCAAGCTGCATGAGTTGTGGTTCGAGCCGGAACCCCAGTTGGAGGACTTCGAGAAGGCGCCCGCAGGCAAACACTACAGCGCCGCTCTGAAGAAGCGCAAGCAGCTTGTGCGAGAAGGCGTGTGCGAAGCTGTGCTGGCGTTGCCGTCTGACACGACACTGTGGGTGGCTGCGAGGGTCAAGACCCAGGCGAGAGAGCTGGCAGGGGAATTCCGCAACCTGGCCGAACAGGGCGCTCGCAGCGTCAAAAAAGCGCCGGAGGTTCAAAAGCAAACCGCCCTGGCCATACGGTGTCTGGGACGGGCCGGAGAACTTTCTCCTCTTGACTGGCGCACACTCGAGGTTCTGGCAAAGGAGGAGGTACCGCTGCCCGGGCTGCTGCGTCGCGCCGTGGCGGATACGCTCGTGAGTATCGAAGGCCTTCGCGCCGCCGCCCTTCTGGCCTCGATGTCTTCGAGCATGCAGGAGGAATCGGGGCTGAGCGAGCATTGGAACGGGATATGCCTCAAGCTTGCATCGCACGGTGGGAATGCGAAGTATAAGACGCTGATACAAGCGCTGGATACGCTTCCTGAGTCGGTGATCCAGCAGATTGTTGAGACGATGTCGCGCCGGAAAGGATGGGCGCCGCTCGCCTACTACGAATTGCTGGCCCGCGTGGCGGCGCTGCCGGTCGAATTCGCCTACAGGTCTCCTCCGAACCTCTATGCGGATGCCCTTGAAGGGAAAAGCCCGCTCAGAATCAGGCAACTGGCCCCGGAGGGCCTCGGCTTCCCTGGTGCCGGCTTTCAGGACCTAGAGGAGTGGGAGCGCCTCGAAGAAAGAAGGATGCGTGAGCAGGAGAGGCGGACGCAGCCGGTTTCACGGCAGCCGTGGCTTGCGAGGCTCAGCGAAAGGAAGGCGAAGCAGAAACAGAAGGAGAAAGCCGCTGGCGTTAGGGCTCGCGGTTTTCCTGGCAACCAGCGCTACGAGAGTATCAAACTCCGCTCGCGATGCCTCAAGCTCCTGGGCAGGGGCCCCGACGACACAGTTGTCAGATTGCTGGAGGACGAGGAGATCGGATTGCAGGACCACGAGGTCTTCGGTCCCTGGGTCGCCCTCATGATTCGGCAGCGCGCTCCAGATTTCGACATCGTGGAGTACCTCCAGGACCGGTTTGAGGTGAACGTGTCACTGAAGGACAGCTGCGCAGTGGCGGCGGTGGCGCGAAAGGTGGGATCCCAGGAGGCCATTGAGATGCTCTCAAACATCCTGCTCAGGCAGCAGGAGGCCGAAACCCAAGAGACACAGGCGGAAGGTCGCCGCCGGCTCGAGCTGCCATACCAGAGGCTGCTTGCGCAAGGAGGGCGAATCCCGCCAGGAGAACTCGATAGACTCGGGAAGCAGCATCTCACTCCCGAAGACAAGAACGCCACGATGTGCTGCGTGGGACGGGCTCTGGGAAGCCTGGGCGACTACGACAGCCTCCGCAAGGGCCTTGTTTGCCGGGTGGTCAAGTCGAGAATAGAGTACAGATACCCCGAGGAAGTCCGAGCGGGAGCCCTGGCAGGGCTCCCGTATCTGCCGCCAGAGAAAGGTCCCGTGGCCGTTTTCCAGCGATTGAAGCGGCTGCATCCCGACCCGAAGGTAAGGCAGGCTTGCATCGAGGGAATGTTGACGGCTTTCCGCCTCAGGGAAAAGAAAACCGGCGAGTCCGCCGAAGGAGCTGCGCGGGAGTCTGGGAGAGCAAATCAGCGGTAGCCTCGGGGAGGCCCTCAGCTAGGGGGACAAGAAACGCCTCGGTGTTCTCAGGATGCTGCTCTCTGAGCTGAAGGTGGCGGAAGCGTCGGGAGAGGACTTCGACGAGACTGCCGTGGTGAAGTCCTATGCGAAGAAACTCCGCAAATCCGCGAGCGAGTACGAGAAACTCAACCACCCCGAGAAAGCGGAGGAACTCCTCGCGGAGCTGAAAGTGGTCGAGGAGTTCTTGCCGGCCCAGTTGAGCGCTTCCGAGATCGAAGCACTCGTCAGTCGGCTCCTTGAACAGAACGACTATGGTCCGCGCGATCTGGGGCGCCTCATGAAAGCCGTGATGGGCGAGCACGGGGATCGTGTGGACGGGGGGCTCGTTCAACAGATCGCCGCCCGCAAGCTGTCCGAACGGGACTGTTGAACCCGGCAAGGGGGGTCGTCCTCGGAGGCGGCGAGACGCTTGGGCTGTCCCTCGTGTCGGGAGCAATGCGGGCAGGCTGGAGGCACATAGATGCCTCGTGCGCCACTGTGCCGCTGGAAACGAGACGTTTCTTCTGCACCTGTGAATACCTGTTCGGGCTCCTTCGGCCATTGAGTATCCGTGATTTGCCGTCCTGAGGGGCTGCGGCAGGGTACCTCTTCATGGTCGGGAGCCATGAGAAGGTTCCGGCGACACGGCTCGGACCGTAGCATCCTCCATTCGCGGGCACTGGTACGCTGTGGCCACCAAGAGACTCCTCGACAGGCTGGCGCGTGCATACTACGACCGGCTCTTCCGGGCGGCGCTGTTCATGTGTAATAACGCCGACGCCGCCGAGGACCTCGTGCAGGAGACCTTCCTGGCGGCCATGCATTCGGTGGACTCCTTCCAGGGACGCTCTTCGCATTACACGTGGCTCTACGGCATACTGCGCAACAAGTTCAGAGCGTGGCTGCGGGAGAAGGGCAGCCCCATCTCCCTTCAGGAAATGGGCCCCGGTGCGCAGGAGACGGTGGAACTCGTCGCGGACGGGCAGCCCGGTGCGCACGAGATGGCGGTCCACCATGAGACGTCCCGGTCCGTGCGTGAGGCCCTGGACGAACTGCCCGCGCACCACAGAAACGTGCTCGTGCTGCGCTACCTGGAGAGGATGTCCTACCGGGAGGTTGCAGATGTGCTGGGATGCTCGCTGGGCACTGTCAAGTCGCGCATTCACTACGCGTTGCGCAGAATAGGCGGAAAACTGAAAGGCCACCGTGACCCGGCCTCGTGAAGAGCCGGGGAATTTGGCTTCGATCTTTGAACCTATAGCCCAGTTCGAGGCACTAAGTTGTTGGAGGTTTTCAATGCGATGCCAGGAGGCCAGAGAGAGGCTCATAGAGCTGCTGGAAAGCAGCAGCGAGCCTGAAGAACTCGAGGCCGTGGAGAAGCACGCGGCCGAGTGTCCCGATTGTCGCGCCGAGCTCGAGTTTCTACGAGAAGGTCTTGAAGCACTGGAGGAATCGCTTCAGGAACTGGCTCCGGAGGGGCGATACCTGACTCGGGGGCGTCTCCGCAGATTGCGCAGAGCGTTTCAGCTTTCGCGCCGGAAGCGCCGCGTTTCAATCCTCGGCTCCCTGGTGGCTTCGGCCGCCGTCGCCGCCATACTGGTATCGGGTCTCTTCATTTACCAGGACGTGGGCTCGCTATTCAGGGCCCCGTCGCCCCCGCAGCCACGCGTCGCCCGGACGCTCGGGGGGAGGGGCGCTGGCCTTTCCTCTGTACGGGTCGGCCTGGCTTCTTCTCCGCAGGAGGGTCGTCTTCGTGAGGTGTGGGGATACGTGAGAGCTGAAGACGTTACGGAAATGCCTTCCCCGGGTGCTGTGGAATCCTTGCAAGGTGCGGACCTTGTTCTCACCAGCTCGCCGGGCGTGTACGTGCCCGTGGACAATATTTTCTACGACGCGGAGCAGGCTGGATACTGGTGGTGAGATGACGAGCCCTTCTGCTAAAAGAACGGCCTTTGCCCTTGGTGCACTGGGATTGCTTCTCGGCATCCCTTTCGCGGCGCGCGCTTCTGAAGAGGTTCCTCCCGGTTTCAGAGTCGCCGCCGGGAAGGCACGCGACTCCGTCGTGATGGTGCAGAGCTACCTGCCGCATCCCGCGCGGACCGGCGAAGACTACGTGGTCTGCAATACGGGCTTTTTCGTTGACAGCGAGGGGCATGTGCTCACCAGCGTGCTGGCCGTAACAGGCAGCTCACGCGTGGAGGTGCAGCGCGTGGGGGGAAAGCCGGCGCAGGCGCGCATCTGGGCCCTGCATCAACCCAGCGGCCTGGCGTTGCTCCAGACAGACCTGAAGGATACGGTGCCGCTGGAGCTCAGCAAAGAGCCGCCGCAGGCCGGACAGTGGGTTCTGGCGGCCTGTGCGGCGCGCTCTCCTGAGGGTGGGGTGGGGGTCGCCTTGGGAGCGGGGCTGCTCTCGTCCTCGGAAGCCTGTGCAAAGATCTTCGGCATCCACCGCACAGGCTTGCTCGAGAGTGAACTGCCGGCACGCCGGGGATTGGCGGCCGGACCGGTGCTGGACGCAGGCGGCCGGCTTGTCGGCGTCGTGGTCGGGGTCAGGAGCTCGTGGGGGAGGGGCTCGAGCTGCTACGCGCTGCCGGCCTCCGTTCTGGAGCCGATTCTCTCCGGGCTCATGGAGCGGCAGAACCGTCGCCAGGGCTGGCTCGGCCTCGCCGTGGCCCGCTCGCCGCAGAAGGAGGGCCTCACCGTCTGGGGCGTCCTGGCCGGTTCACCGGCCCATGCCGCGGGCATCCAGCCGGGAGACGTGTTGCTGGAACTCGGTGGGGATGCCATCACGCAGCCGGACGTCTTTGAATCCAGGGTCGTGGGCGCGACTCCCGGCACCCGTGTGATGGTGAAGCTGTTGCGCAGGCACGAAGTGGAGACTGTGCCCGTGGAATTCGGCGTGCGCCCACTCTTGATCTCGCGTATGCCAGTGAGCGCTCGACCTGATGTCGGCGCGCTGTGGCGCGGCGCTTACGCAAATGCCCCGCCGCTGGAGAGCTGGGCGGCAAGCCGGGAGATCATTCGCGAGTTGAGGAGGGAAAACAGCGAGATGCGCCAAAGGATCATGCTGCTCGAACAGCGCCTGGAGAAGGTGGAAGGGGAGGGCAGGGGGGATCGGTGATTCGATGGCGGAGTGCAGGGTCCGTCCAAAGATAAGGGAGAGAGGCCCGGAATTGGATCGAGAGCAGCGGAGAGAAGAGCTTGCCTATCGGAAACTGCAGAGGCGCTCTGACCAGATCGTGTCCATGATCGTCGCCAGCGATTATGCTGCCATTGACGTGGTAATCGAGATACGCCACCTCAAAGAGTACGCTGAGAGCGAGTTCCCGGAACGAACCGACCTCTTCGAGATGGTCTTTGAAAGCCGTTTCAAGCGCCTGTGGACGCAGTTCCGAGAGCCTCAGGACGGGGTCCTGCCCGAGTGGTGAACTCCGGATGGTCCCTTCGGCGGGTCTTCTGCGCCTACGGCCGGTCGGGCGACCAGACCTCGGTATCGGGATGCACCCATTTCCAAGCAAACCAGAGCATGAGCGAAGCGTCCAGCACCTTCCCGTCGGCACTTCGGGCGTACGCCGTCCAGGGAGAGCTGACGTTGATTACGACGCTCCGCCCGTCAAGCTGGTCCTTCAAGGTCCTTTGCCCTGCAGCAAGCAACGCCTGCAAGGGGTAGGCCCTGTGGCGTGAGCCGACTTCCAGCCCGAGCACGAAAGCCTTCGCCGGCAGGGGGGAGGATTTCGCCTTGTAGCCCGGCACGGCGAACGGCAGGTCTGGAACGGACAAGTAGGCTGCGACGGTCCGGATGGCGTCATCCCCGTAGAAACCCTTTTTGCGCAGATCCTCAAGGCCGCTCTCCAGGGCGAGGACGGGTGCGTCGGGATTGGCTTCCCGCCACTCCAGCCACGGATGCACGACGGCCGGGACTCTCTGGAGCGCATCGCCCGTCCTCGGCCCGGCAAGGACCCGGCCGGAGAAACTATCCCAGAGCGATTCCGTCTTCGTATCGTAGAAGACCACGTTGCCGCGGTAGACTCTGCCGGAATTCACGAACTGGAGCCCCTGATCGTCCGGCCCCAGGACGAAACAACGGGCGAGTTGGGTCGCGAGCGACCAGCAGACGAGGATTTGCTTTTCAGCCATCGTGTCGCGCACGGCGGCGTGCATCTGCAGGAGCCGAACGGGATAAGCCCGCACCTGCCCCCCGAGCGTCAGCACGACAACGCGGTCTCTGCGAGTGAGAAAATCGGTCTCCGCCGCCGGCGCAAAGCAGAGCGGTGGGGTGTCCCGCTGGCCCAGCAGAGGTATCTGGCTGCGCAGATCGTTCGGTTCGGTCTTCCCCGCATCGCTCACTGCGCGCGGGCGCTGCTGCTCGTCGCCTGTGAGCGTTTCTGCGAGCCACGCGACCAACACAACGCCGACCACTACGATCAGCAGCCAGATGTGCCGGCGAAAATCAGTCGGGGCCGCTTCTATTTGCTGCGGAGTTTCGCTCTGCCCCTCGGCACTGTCCGCCGAACCGTCACTGGCAGGTTGCTCATCGTGCCGCTCTCCGTCCTTGTCTTGCATCCGACCGCCTCCGAAACCAGCCGTGATGGATTCCGGCGCTGAGCGCAGATTATATCCGGACACTCACCTCGCTGCATCCGCAGGGCACTCTCCCTCGCGAGCACAAACCCGATCCGGTTGCCCATGCTCGTGCGCCCTGATCGGCAACGTCGAACATCGCAAGCGCCTCAGACGGAGGTAAGCTCTTGACCCGTTTTCGGCCTGCTCCTTATAATTGAGGAAACTTGGAAGGGGAATGCAATGAACAGACCAAGGGCCGCAGGCCGCTTTTTCATAAGGATGTCATACGGTTGGGCAAATCCCACCTGGTCTATGGCAAGGCCGAGGAGAAGGGCGAGCAGGTGCAGGAGGGCAAGGAGGGCTCTGGGGGCTGCTAACCCGTCACCCCGCGCAACCTGATTGTCACTGTCGAAACCGGCGTAGGGAAGGTTTGCGTAAGCGATGGGGCATGCGATAAAATGCAGCATAAGTAGCATCTATCTGCTCTTAGGGGTCGGGTAACGGCAGCGTGCGAAAGGTCTGTCTTGGAGGAATTGGGGGAAAGTCTGCCAGGACGGTTAGAATCTGGGAAATTGCCCTTTCCGTGCGCGTGGAGGATGCCATTTGCGTTCCCCCTTTCTTTGAGAGGGCTCAAGTTGCCCGTATAGTGAGGCCCGCGCGGCCTGTCAAGCCCGATTCTGCCCAAGAACGGCACTTTTTTCTAAAAATACGCCTTGACACCGATCCTGACGGCGATAAGAATAGTAGTAGGTTCACTTCCGGGCCGTCGCAATGAAAGGGAAAAGCAGCATGGCACGGATCGGCTATATTGTCGTGACCTTCGAGTTCAAGCAAGAGCCCAACCGCTGGCTGGGGCGCTGCCTGCAGCTCGGGACTGCTACTTACGGCGATACGTTTGAAGAAGTGCGTGAGGACCTCACGGAACTTATTGCTTTGCACCTCAACAGCCTCGAAGGGGTAGGAGAACGCAAGCGGTTCTTTAGCGAGAATGGAATTCGCCTTTATCGCCATAAACCGGCACACAAACAATCTCGTCTGCAAGTACCTATCAGTGAAGATGTTGTGACACAGCGTCAGTTGGTCCATGTCTAAGAAAAGGCCCCCCGGATCGCGGCTCCCGACCCTCAGTTGTGCGCAGTTACTTCGACTTCTGCAGAAGGACGCTTGGGAAATGCACGGATTTCGCAGGCACGGATACGCGCTCCGCAAGCGTTTCGGCGAGCGTACTCGCATCGCCATAATTCCCAATCGCCCGGGAGATATCCCGAAGGGTACATTATCTGCGATCCTTGGCCCTAAGCAGACTGGGATAGGCCGCGAAGGGCTACTTAGGCTCATCGAAAAGTACGGACTCTAGGTCCCCGCCCAGCCGAAGTCAGGCGCTTTATTGCCCGCGTCACTCCCTCCCCAGGCTACTCTCGACGGCCATTTGCTCCTATCACCTCTATTTCTCCGCGATCTCCTCGATTCTTTTCGTGCCACTACAGGCCATCGAGACGGCCAACTCCTCCAAACTCGGAGATTCGCGAGATATATTTTCTCTTCACAAGTATGCCGTATGGACAAAGCAGCTCACGAGATCGGCGTGACCTACATCACGTATTGGCAGTGGGAACATGTCAAGAATCTGCCCTCGATAGAGAGGGCAGCGCAGATCGGGCGATGCATTCAAGGTGGTGGGGCGCGAATCGACAAACGCTCAAGGTGGTGGGGCGCGAATCGACAAACGCTCGGTTTACACCGGGTTCGGAGTTCTTCTCAAAATCCGGTTGATTGAGTCTGATAACATGTATTATGTATTATTCCGGATCCCCTCCTGTTTTCCTCGAGCGCCAGGATCCCCATCCGCCTTTTGGCTCCCTCGCGTTTGCATGTTTCGCGTCGTCTTCTTGCCTCTCCGGCAATTGAGCCTTCGCTCCATTCGTCCGGGTACTCCCACGGTGCGGTTCGGGAGCCACAGCACTATTGCAGTCTCCGCGTCGCGTCTCAGAGATTCGTCACGGTAGTTCACTCGCGTCTGAGCGAGGTTTCGGACGCTTTTCCGTGACGTCCAGCGTGGTTTCCGGCACTGAAGGCTCCCCCACGTGATCCTATCGCGGGCCGGAGCAATCCGTGTGCTCCGGCAATGCCCTCTGGAAGGCCCCGCTGCGGAACATGAACCCGACCGTCCGACCGCGCGAGCGAGACAGGGCAACCCGCCGCCTATCATGGCATGGCCGACTCACGGAATCAGGCAAAAGTCGGCAGGTCCAGCCGCACGGGAACGCTTCTGAAGGCGGGAGATTCGCCGGAGCACAGCATTATTAGTGTTTGTTGCACCAAATAGGGGGCCCGTTCCATCGTAACGCCTTGCCTGGCATGACCTTACAGGAAATCGTATATTCCCACGGAAAAGGCTGGCTTTCCGATGCAAATCCTGGGCGTTCTTGACGCTCAGCAGGCCGGGGCAGGTATTCCAGACTTTCCGTGCGGCCGAGGAAAGGCCGCAGCGAGGCGTTCAATCGCCCTCCGCGCAACGCGCGAGCAACCCCTACTCTTCGTCCTTCTGCGCCGGGTTCTTGGCGCACAGAAGTCCAGCGCCGATCCTTGCGCAACGGGTTCCGTGGCCCCGCAAAAGAGATGTCGGCTCGGGACGCGAGACTCCAGACCCCGTGAGCCCCCTCCCCTGCTCCTACTGCATTCGACGAGTCGTGACGCTGCGCGAAAACGCCTTTTCGACGGCGCTCAGGTATCCGCGCTCGGCTCTACGGCACCACAATAGCTTTGATGATGTCGTCGCTATAGTCGCGGGTGTACTCAAAGGCCTTCTGCGTTTCGGCGAGCGGAAACTCGTGGGTGAGCATCAAGCTGGTGTCAAAATCACCGGTCTCGATCAGCCTGAGCGCCTCCTCGGTCGTGTTGAGGCTGCGCCTGCCCGCGATAATCCTCAGCTCCCGGCGGCGCGCCGCTGCGAGGTCTATCCTGGCCAGGTTCGCATCCGGTATTCCTTCAATGATCGCCAGACCATGTATCGCGGGCAGCCTGGTTATCTGTTCGACGGCGTCCAGTTCCCCTGCCGTTTC
>JAUWZH010000250.1 GCA_030615435.1 Candidatus Brocadiaceae bacterium
AAGGTGCGCGTCATCAACCCGAGAGCCGCCACCGCCGCCCGCGTGCGCGTGATAATCCAGAGCGCGGACGAGTCCAGCGTGTGGGGAACCGTAGGGGTGAGCGAGAACGTCATCGAAGCCAGTTGGCAGGCCCTGACGGACAGCATCGAATACAAGCTGTTGAAGGACGAAGAAGGGCAAGACAGCCCTTGAAAGGGCACCCTGAGGCCCTTCCGCCGCGTTTCGAGCGTTGCGTCGGCCGGTCGGCGGCGCGCCAGTTGACCTCAAAAACAGGTCGAGACAGGATGAACACGGAGCTTGCCACCCGCTACCAGCCCGAATTGGTCGAGGAGCGAATCTACCGGTTCTGGGAAGAGCTGGACTGCTTCCATACCGAGCCCGACCGGCCAGGGGAGTCTTATACCATCGTCATCCCGCCGCCGAACGTCACGGGCGTCCTGCACATGGGGCACGCGCTCAACAACACCTTGCAGGACATATTCATACGCTGGCGCCGGATGCAGGGCCGCAACACGCTCTGGCTGCCCGGCACGGACCACGCCGGCATCGCTACCCAGAACGTGGTGGAACAGCAGCTCGCGCACGAGGGCCTGCGCCGAAAGGACCTCGGACGCAAGAGGTTCGTCGAGCGTGTCTGGGAATGGAGACGACGTTACGGGGGCAGGATCATAGACCAGCTCAAGCGCCTCGGCTGCTCCTGCGACTGGGCCCGCGAACGCTTCACCATGGACGAGGGGCTGAGCCGCGCCGTGATCGAGACGTTCGTGGAGCTCTACGAGCGGGGCCTGATCTACCGGGGCAAGTACATCATCAACTGGTGCCCGCGCTGCCGCACAGCCCTCTCCGACGACGAGGTGGAGCACGAGGAGCACGAGGGCCATCTGTGGTACATCCGCTATCCGTTCGTGGAAGACCCGAGCCGCAGCGTGACGGTGGCCACCACCCGGCCGGAGACCCTGCTCGGCGATACGGCGGTGGCCGTCCATCCCGGGGACGCGCGCTACGAGGAGCTGGTCGGGCAGACCCTCGTGCTGCCCGTTCTTGGCCGGCAGATACCGATCATAGCCGACGAGTGGGTGGACCCGGAGTTCGCGACCGGTGCGGTGAAAGTCACCCCCGCTCACGATGCCAACGACTTCGAGATCAGCCGTCGGCACGACCTCCAGAGCGTGGTCGTGATAGACGAAGACGGCAGGATGACCCTCGAGGCCGGCCAGCAGTACGAGGGAATGGACCGCTTCGAGTGCCGTGAGGCGCTCGTTCAGGACCTGCGCGAGCGCGGGGAACTCGAACGCATCGAGCCGCACGTGCACTCGATCGGACACTGCTACCGCTGTCACACTGTCATCGAGCCGTACCTCTCGGACCAGTGGTTCGTGCGGATGCGCCCCCTCGCCGAGAAAGCTATCCAGGCCACGCGTGACGGCCGCGTGAGCTTCCACCCCGAGCGCTGGACCGGGTTCTACCTCAGTTGGCTGGAGAACGTGCGAGACTGGTGCATCAGCCGGCAGATCTGGTGGGGACATCGCGTGCCGGTCTACTATTGCCAGGACTGCGAGGGGACCGTCGTGGCCCGCGAGAGGCCGCAGCGGTGCCCCCGGTGCGGCGCCGAAGGGCTGCGCCAGGACGAGGACGTCCTCGACACCTGGTTCTCCAGCGCCCTCTGGCCCCTCAGCACCCTCGGGTGGCCGCAGGGGGGCGCCGAGCTGGATCGCTACTACCCCACGAGCGTCCTGGTCACGGCGAGGGACATCATATACTTCTGGGTGGCGCGGATGGTCATGATGGGGCTGGAGTTCATGGAGCAGGTGCCGTTCGCAGACGTCCTCATCCACGGCACCATCCTCGACGAGCTCGGCCGCAGGATGTCGAAATCCCTCGGCAACGGCATTGACCCCATCGAGATGATCGAGGCCTACGGGGCCGACGCAGTCCGCTTCTCCCTCATCACCCTCACGACGGAGGGGCAGGACATCAGGCTGAGCGAGTCGAAGTTCGAGATGGGGCGCAACTTCGCCAACAAGGTCTGGAACGCCTCTCGGTTCACCCTGATGAGCCTGCGCAGCGAGGGCGAAGGGGCCGTCGTGCTCGGCGCGGAGGAGCTGGCGCGGGCGCGCACCTTCGAGGACCGGTGGATCCTGAGCCGGCTCACCGACACTGTCCGCGCGGTGACCGGTTGCCTGGAGGAGTTCCGGGCGAGCGAGGCGGCGCAGAGAACCTACGATTTCTTCTGGCACGAGCTGTGCGACTGGTATCTGGAGGCCGCCAAGGGACGCCTGAGTGAGGGGGCGGACGCAGGGGCGCGCGCGGTCGTGCGCGAGGTGCTGGCCCACGTGCTCGACCAGTCGCTGCGGCTGCTCCACCCGTTCGCGCCTTTCCTCACGGAGGCGATCTGGCAGCAGCTCAAGGTAGCCGCCTCGCAGGGAGCGCCGGGCGCCGCCGGGGCGATGAGTGCCGATGCCTTGATCCTCGCCGAGTGGCCGAGGCCCGACGAGGCCCTCAGGGACGAGGCGCTGGAGGAGCAGATGTCCTTCCTTCAGGAGATCGTCCGCGCCGTCAGGCACCTGCGCAAGGAAAAGGGCGTGGGCGAGAAGCAGCCCGTGCGGGTGGCCCTCTCGTGTCCGGACGCGGCGACGGCCGCGGTGGTGGCCGAGCATCTCGACTTCCTGAGGGACATCGCGCTCCTGGAGGAGGTCGTCAGCGGTGTGGGCATCGCCGGGCCTGCCCGCTCGGCCGCGAGCGTGGTGGGGACCACCGAGGTCTTCCTGCGGCTCGAAGGGCTCATCGAACTGGGACAGGAGAGGAAAAGGCTGGAGGGGGTGAGGCAGGACACCGCCGGTCACATCAGCAAGATCGAGAGGCAACTGAAGGACCCCGGTTTTCTGGCCAACGCTCCCGAAGAGGTGGTCCAGCGCCAGACGGCGAGGGTGGAGGAGCTGCGTGAGCAGCTCCGGAAGGTCACCCAGAACCTGGCGGAGCTCCAGTGACGGGCGGCGTGGGGATCAGCCCTGCCGTGCGGGCGGCTCATCGTGTCCGGGCGAAGCCCCCTGCGGGTTGACATCCTTCTCGGCCGCTTCTTATCATCGCCGGCGGTTGCGGCGGCGGCCCCGTCGGTTCAGAGCCTTTGAGCGATGGCACAGAGCCTGGAATTCCTGCGGTTTTTCCTCGATTACTGCTCGGCCGAATGCGGGCTGAGCACGAATACGCTCGCGGCGTACGAGTCCGACCTGTCGGATTTCCTCTCTGAGTTGGGCCTGAAAGACGCCGGGGCGCTCGCCGATCTCAGCGCGGGGCGGCTTGTGGACTACGTGGACAGTTGCCGCCGGCGGGGGCTTGCGCCAAATACCATCTGGCGCAGGGTGGTGGCGGTGCGGATGTTCTACCGCTTCCTGCTTCTGGAAGGCCACCTGGAGAACGAGGTCGCCGAGGTCTTTCAGACGCCGCGCCTGTGGAAGAGAATCCCTGCGGCCCTCAGCGTCGAGCAGGTGGAGGCGCTGCTTTCCGCCCCCGAGGGGGACGGCCCGCTGGCGCTGCGGGACCGGGCCCTTCTGGAGATGCTGTATGCGACCGGGGCGCGCGCCAGCGAGGTCTGCGGGCTGGACGTGGGCAGCGTCAATATCAGGTATTCTTTCGTGCGGTGCTTTGGGAAGCGCATGAAGGAGCGGCTCGTCCCCGTGGGATCCCATGCCCTGGAGGCCCTGAGGCGATACCTGGAGGCGGGGCGTCCGCTGCTGGTCAGGGACCGCGAGGAAGGGGCCCTGTTCCTCTCGCGCACGGGGCGTCGCCTGAGCCGGCAGACGCTGTGGTGGACGGTGCGGAAGCACGCCCGCCGGGCCGCCCTCGGCGTGCAGGTTCACCCGCACATGCTGCGGCACAGTTTCGCCACGCACCTGCTGTCCGGCGGGGCGGACCTGCGCGCGGTGCAGATCATGCTCGGCCACGCCGACATCTCCACCACCGAGATCTACACTCACGTGGACAGGGAGCGCCTGTTGAAGGTCCACAGGCAGTTCCACCCGCGGGGGTGAAGGGAGGGCGGCACGCGGGCCCGTGGCAGCGAGTGAAGGGCGGACAATGACGAATCGCGCCGCAGCGAGCGCAGGGAACAGGCCC
>JAUWZH010000146.1 GCA_030615435.1 Candidatus Brocadiaceae bacterium
TCAGGGACCTGCCCAGCGCGACGGCGGAGGACCGGGCCGAGAACGTCCGCCGGGCCATCGCGTACTACGACGAAGCCCTCGAGGTCTACCGCAAGGACGAGTACCCCGTCGACTACGCGATGACCCAGAACAACCTGGGCCACGGGCTGATCGACCTTCCCAGTGCCACGGCGGAGGAACGGGCCGAGAACGTCCGCCGTGCCATCGCCTGCTACGAGGAAGCCCTTACGATCCGCCGCAAGGACGATTACCCCGTCCAGTACGCGATGACCGAGAACAACCTGGGCGTTGCTCTGATGGACCTGCCTACTGCGACGGCGGACGAACGGGCCGAGAACGTGCGCCGTGCCATCGCGTGCTACGAGGAAGCCCTGGGGGTCAACCGTAAGGACGAGTATCCCGTCCAGGACGCGAAGACCCACAACAACCAGGGCGCCGCGCTGACCGAGATTCCGTGTGCGACGGCGGAGGAACGGGCCGAGAACGTCCGCCGGGCCATCCGCTGCTGCAAGCAAGCCCTTGAGGTCTACCGCAAGGACGAGTACCCCGTCCAGTACGCCGCCACCCGCAACAACCTGGGCAACGCTCTGAGGGACCTGCCCAGCGCGACGGCGGAGGAACGCGCCGAGAACGTCCGCCGTGCCATCGCGTGCTACGAGGAGGCCTACGCCCTCCGCATTCTCCTGCCGGATCAAGGGCGCCGGGTGGAGAAGAGCATGAAGGCGGCGCGCCAGGAACTCTCCAGCCGGCGCAACGCCGACAACGCATGACCCGTCTATCATGTCAGGCGTTCCGCCATCCGCCGCCCGAAGTCAAGGCGCCGAGGGCAAACGGTTCCGACTCGGTGGGATCAAGCCCCCCAGTGCTTCTACGAGTACTCCTTCGGTCGGGTCAGCCATACGGAGCCGCTGCGGAGATTGCTTAGGGTGCAGTGCTGAAACGCGGCGATAGCGATTCAGAACGACGAGACACGGCCAATGAATCCGAGGGAAAGGGTCATCAGAGCAGTGGAGTTCGGAGGTCCTGACCGGATACCCATCCACCGCTATATAATGCCGGGGGCTTTTCGCAGGCATGGGCAAAAACTGATTGATTTCCTTAATCGAACTCCCGACGATTTCGGTGTGGGGAAACTGGAACTGCCCCCGGAACCCGACTATCAGCAGACAGAAAGCCGCGATGAGTGGGGCGTGCTCTGGCAGCATTTCAAAGACGTGGGATACAGCATGGGAGAAGTGAAGGAGCCGGCTCTGCCCACCTGGGACGCATTCAAGAACTATCAATTCCCGCCCCTTCCCAGTTTCGAAGGCCTCAAGGAACGTATACGTGTCACTGATCACAACTTCTATGTGTTCGGTTCCGGTGGCAGTCTTTTTGAGCAGATGCAGTGGCTCCGAGGCCCTGCCAATCTTTACGTGGACTTGGCCGAGAACAACGATGAGGTAAACGAGCTGGCCGACAGGCTGGTGGAATACCATATAGGAGGCATCAGGAGATCCTTGCAGGCAGGTGCTGACGCTTGTGTTTTTGGTGATGACTGGGGAGCGCAGAATGCTTTGCTTATCAGCCCGGAACTGTGGCGAGAGTTCTTCAAGCCACGCTACAGAAAAATGTTTGACGTTGTGAAACAGTATGACGGTCACGTTTGGTTCCATACCGACGGATACACCTGGGATATACTGGAGGACTTTATCGAGATCGGTGTAGATGTGCTTAATCCGCAGCATCACATCATGGGCAACAGGAAAGTAGCAGACCTGATTGCGGGCAAGGTGTGTTTACGCTCTGATCTTGACAGGCAATATATCCTTCCCCAAGGCACAAAAGATGAAATTGAACACCATGTGAAGCAGATCGTGGCGCTGTTCGGCAACTTCAAGGGCGGTTTGGTTCTTCATGGTGAAGTCGGCCCTGATGTGCCATTTGATAACATCAAGGTGATGTATGAAGCATTTGAAAGGTTTGGAACCTACCCCCTGGATTGGCTGAATGATTAGCCCGACAGCAGCAGGACTTTTCTGAGCAGGCGCGAATTCACGCCTATCTGTTTCTGCAGGAGGAAACCGCTCACTCCCGCGGCCATCACAAGAAGCACCGCGCCTTCCAGCACGACCTTTGATGCCAGGCCCAACGGCACGTAGACCAGAACGAAAACCACCGACATCAACAGGAAGCCCGCGAAGACTGCAATGTTGCCTAACTTGGCCGCGAGCATCGTGCCGGCAGGTCGCAGAACGAAACCGGCGGTAGGGGGGTGGCCGCCATGCTGCGCCTCGATGGCCGCCATTCCCGAACGGTTCCCCGCCAATGCGTCCGGCCCGTGAATGGATGGAGCGCCTCGCAAATCGCCGCACTTCCCCGTCGTGTGGTGCACAGCCGAGGTCCTTTTCAGGGGGCCCCTAACTTTCCATGGGGAGGCTCCGGCGGACGTGACGCATCTGGACGGTGCCACCGTTGGTCTGGAAGGTCCATTTGCTGAGCATATGTGCCGAGGGTGGCGCCGAAGCCAACGGGGCCCAGCGAGGTCCTGCCGGCGGGCAGAGAACAGAGATGCTTTTGGGGCTCAGTTCGAATGCAGATCGACGCTCGCCATCATTCGCTTGCGCCTTCCTCAATCTGACTCAGGTCCAGATCGGCCAGCCGGGTCTTTCCGAGGCGATCAATCGTCAGCCTCAGAGATTCTCGTTTTTCCGTCAGAGCTTTCTTGATCCGCTCGCCGAACTCTTCGGCCGAGCCCACAGAGGTGCCTTCGACGGCGGTGATAAGTTCAAAAGGCATGATCTTGGCCACCTTGGCCGGGCTGCCGGGCTCGACCTTCGCAACCACCACAGCCTGCTTATCGTCGCCAAGGCGCAATCCCGCGCGAACCTCGTACGTGAGGTCCTTGATGGTAAGCCCCACCTCTTTGTGCTTGAACTTCTTGGCGCTCGTGAAGTCGCGCGGCGCCTGCTGGATCACGAGCTCCTTCGTCTCAAGCTTCCCTTCGTGCAGATAAGTCAGCTCGACTTTTTCCCCCACGCCGATGGTCCTGAGCATCATCGTCAGGTAGTTGCACCGCAGCGGCCACCGTGGTTTCGCCCCCCCGTATTCCTCCACATAGCGGTAGTCCATGAAATCTTCCCAGTCGAAGGAGAAGAAATCGAATTCGCCCCTATGGGCACTGAGCTCTATGGGGTCCGGCCGCTTGCGGGTCTCTATGCGCAACAGTATGTCGCCGTTCTTTATGCCCATCTTTTCGGCGGGTGAGTTCTTGTAGATGAGATTGACATACAGTCCTATGGTGCCGTCCTTGCTCTCTTTTTCGACATTGAGCTGCTTGGCGAGTTCGCGGCCCAGTGAAATGTATTCGACTCCCAGCCACACGGTCCGCTTGGCTTCCTCCTCCGTCTTATGGCGAATCTGGGGGTCGAAGTGCGCGATGGGGTCTGCCAGCAGCTCGGATAGCTCAGGTGTCCAGAAAACGCGGGCGTGGCCGCCGGTCAGCTCGCTCATCATGAACATTGGCATCCCTCCGGAAGCAAATCCGCGCAATTCTTCTCCTTCCGTACGCTGACGAGCGTACAGCCCAATGACCTCGAGGCTCTTGTTCAGGAGCCAGGTGCCCTGTGGCAACGCGTGGACTGGTGAGATGTAGTAGCCGTTCTTGTAGCCCCGGGCCTCCCTGAGCCACCGGTTGGGCTGTACCTTGAGGTGTTTCTTGCCGAATTTCTCCTCGGCTGTGGCCGTGAGGAACAGTCGCATCCGATCGGGTCGTTCCTTCTGGGTCAAGGCAGTGGCCGCCGGCAGCATGCCTTCTTTCAGGTCGACCAAGAAGGCGCCGATTTCCTGGAATGCACCAACCAACTCCGCCTCCAGCGTCTTGTCAGCGACGGTGATCTCAATTTTCTCTATCTTCGCCGCCTCTTCGCGGCCGATGGAATACGGCACTATGAGGCGGGTGGGCGAGACCGCCAGGGCAAAGGTCGTCCGTTCTTTGCCGGCATCCTCACCAATGCCCATACCCATGCGCATGGAGCGTTCGAGAATGGCCCCGAAGTCGAATCCCCGGCTTTCGCCGCCCGTCAGGCGGTAGAGAAGGCGACATTTGTAGATCTTGCCGGCCAATTCCTCCCGGCATTTCTCGACCAGTTCGCTGAGCTCAGCAAAGGTGAGTCCCGGCCCGTTCAGAAGCCGCTCGTGCTGCCAGTCAGCCTCCTCCTGCCGGCAGTCAAGTGGCAAACCGGATAGTGCTGCCCCTATGGGCTCTCCGCGCTCGTTGCACAGCAGGGAAGGTTGGCGTGATACTGCCATCAGCCCGCCCCTCCTGCTACCGTCGAACATGGCGAACGGGTTGAACAGCTCCTCGCCCGTGGAAATACCGAAGAATGAGCTGGCCGAGTGGCCGCTCAGACGATCAGAGGTGTCACCCGCGCCCTCATAGGCGAACTCTGCTCCCATCCGCTCAAGCGACAACCACCACCTGCGGCCGGTGCGGCGGAGTGAGACAGCAAAAACCCTCGCTGGGTCCTCGATCCTGTCCTGTTCGACGAATCCTCGCACCTCCCAATTCTCGAGCGGCTCCGTGATCTTCAGCAGCACGGCAGGGGCGCGGTCAAGAAGTTTCGCACGGACGGCCGGGTAGCGCGTGCCGTCCGGAGCCTCCACTTCTATGCGATCAATGTACTTGTCTTCGAAGTGCATATCGCCGACCAACACGTGGCCGGCCTCGTCGAGGAGCAGTCCGACCATGAGCAAGCTCATCTGCCGGTCGATGAAATGGTCATATTGGAAGCGGGTGAATTGCTCCGCGTCGAACATGAACATGTCCACACCAGAGAGTTTCTCGTCTTCTGGGCGCTTGAAGTAGTAATGCGTGCGACAGAACCTGGTCCTGCCCGCCTCCAGCATCGCCTCACGGCGAGCAGCGGCCTCGGCTTCCTTCTCGTCGGCGCCCGCCGGCCCGAGGCACGATAGGACAAGTCCCAGCACGACAACACCGATTATCCAACGGCTGCGCTCTCCCACGGTTAGTCCTCCTTCTCGTAGTCCTTGCGATAGTCCATGACCACCAATTGCTCCAACCCGTCTCGGAGCACGGTGATCAACACCTTCTTTTCCCTCTCCTCCTCAGCGATGAGCGCTTCATAGACGCGCTCCACATCCTCGATTGTCTCTATCTCTTCCGTTCCAATCCTCAGGATGACGTCGTGGCGCTTGAGTCCAGCCTGATTGGCGTTTCCCGGATAACGGACTGCCCGGATGAAGACCCCCTTCTTGCGGTAGTAATACAGGGACGGGTTGGTGTGCTTCGTAATCCCTTTGACCGTCATGTTCCAGCGTCGGCAGTCGAAGTCCTTCCCCTCGACTGCCCCTTTGAGCACAGGGGTCAACGTGAGTTGCAGCGTCCGGCCATCGCGGCGCACACCGAGTGCGGCTGGCTCCTCGACCGGCAGGTCGCCCAGTGCTCGGCGGATGGCCGGGAGTTGCTCGACATACATGCCATGCACTTTCTCTCCATTGACCTCGAACAGGATGTCACCGCTGGCCAGGCCGGCTTGCTCGGCTGGAGAAAGCTCCTCGACACCTTTGATCAGCACCCCGTCGTCGCTGTCAAGGAAAGTGTTGGAGTCGAAATCTTTGAGTGCTTGGATTTCCATGCCGGTCCACGCGCGCACCACCTTGCCGTCTCCCTCGAGCAAAGCGATGATTCTCCTACACTCGTTTGAGGGGATAGCGAATCCCATAACGCCGGTCCACACACCGAGCGTGTTAATGCCCACGACACGACCCTTGCTATCCACCAGCGGTCCGCCGCTGTTTCCAGGGTTGATAGAGGCATCGGTCTGGAGCTAGAGGTTGTACTTGTATATCGTGCGGAACCCGATGTAGCGCTGAGTGTGAGAAATGATCCCGAGGGAGATGCTGCGCGTGAAACCGAACGGCGCCCCGAGTGCCATGACGAACTGTCCTTCGGTAAGCTTCTCAGAGTCTCCGAACTCTGCGTACGGCAGCGGCTCTTTGCCCTCCCACTTCAGTCGTATCAGCGCCAGGTCTGTTTCCTTGTCCTGTCCGATGAGCGTGGCCGGCACCTGCTCTTTGTTCCACAACACGCAGTTGATCTCGATCGCTTTGTCCACAACGTGGTGATTGGTGACAACCAGCCCGTCAGGGGAAATGATAACTCCGCTGCCGAAGACCTGTTCGCGCTCTTTCTCTCCCGCTTCGTAGCTTTCGCGGATCGGTTTGACGAACACCAGGGCGGGGAAAACCTTCTCCTTGGCGGTGGTGATGATCTCCTCAAAGTTGATGGGACCATTCCTGCCGGCGGACTCAATCGCATTCTCCTCCTGCGCCATCGCGAACCAGCCCACTGCCACAAGCACGACCGCCATAAGAGTAATCTTGGGCAACCTGTTCATTGCTCGGCCTCCCCAAACAATACACTCTCCACTTCACAGCCCCCTTCGCTGCCCCTGCCTCGCTCGAACATCAGTATATGGCTCACCTGCATGTTTGTCAATCCTTTGTTTTCGCTGAGTTCCAGCAGACACATAAGGGCGTCCGCCGAAGGGGCAAAATCATAACTCTGGCCCAGGCAAGCGCGGCGCAGAACCGGCAACGTCAGATTCCCGCGCAATCCTTCGCTCGGTGGCCACAAGGCCACCCTTCTCTCGGATGAAGCAAGCCTTCGAAGCCTCCCGATGCTTGGAATCTTCGGTTCTGCGCCGTGCT
>JAUWZH010000131.1 GCA_030615435.1 Candidatus Brocadiaceae bacterium
CTCAGACGACCTGCTGACGATAGCGGTGCGGTCGTTTTGCGGGGACGGCGACGTAATGGCTTTCCCCTCCCCCACTTACAGCCTATATGAGGTGCTCGCGCAAATCCAGGGGGCCCGTGCGGTCACGGTGGCGTTTCCCGAGGACTATTCGCTTCCGCCGGGACTCGCCGAAACAGGCGCGCGCCTGACGTTGGTGGCGAACCCCAACGCGCCGAGCGGGACGATGATCCCCCGCGAGGAGATGGAGCGCCTCGCGCGGGCCGTAGAGGGCGTGCTGCTCATTGACGAGGCATACGTGGACTTCGCCGAATGGAACTGCCTGGAACTGGCCAACAAGTATGAGAACGTCGTGGTTCTGCGCACGATGTCGAAGTCTTACAGCCTGGCCGGAGTGCGGTTCGGCTACGCCGTGGCGAATGAGGAGTTGATAGCGGGCATGACCAAGGTGAAGGACTCCTACAACGTCAGCGCGCCTGCCCTCGCGGGGGCGACGGCGGCCATCGCGGACCAGGAATGGCTCGCACAGAACGTTGGTCGGCTCAAGAGAACCCGCCGCCGCCTCATCCAGGGGCTGGAGGAGCTCGGCTGCTTCTGCTGGCCCTCTCAGGCGAATTTCGTCCTCGCGCGCATGCCGGAAGGGCGGGACGCCGAACAGGTGTTCAACGAGCTGTTCCGCAGGAAGGTCCTGGTGCGCTACTTCAAATCGCCCCGGCTGGAGGACTGTCTGCGCATCACCGTCGGGACGGATGAGGAGATAGACGCGGTGCTGGGGGCCCTGGGGGAGATCCTGGCGTGACATTAACTCCGAGGGAGCACGGAGAAATGACGAAGAAAGCTCGCAGCGGCGAGGCGGAACGAACGACTCATGAGACTTCAGTTCGCGTGGAACTCCGGCTGGACGGAAGCGGACAGGCCGACATCCAGACCGGCGTGGGGTTCCTCAATCACATGCTCGAGCTGCTGGCCCGGCACGCCCGGTTCGACCTCACCGTCGAGGGCTCCGGCGACCTGGAGGTGGACGCCCACCACACCACGGAGGACGTGGGCATCGTCCTGGGCAATGCCTTCCGCAAGGCCCTCGGCGCCAAGGAAGGCATCACGCGTTTCGCCGACGCCAGCGTGCCGATGCAGGCGAGTCTGGCGCACGTCTCGGTGGACATCAGCGGTCGGCCGTTCCTGAGTTTCAACGCGCGGTTCCCCACCGCCAAGGTCGGGGATTTCGACGTCGAACTGGTGGGCGAGTTCCTTCAGGCCTTCGCGAGCAACGCCGGCATCACGCTGCACGTGGACCTGGTACGGGGAGACAACGCGCACCACATCGCCGAGGCCATCTTCAAAGCCCTGGCCCGCGCCTTGCGCGCCGCCGTCGCCATTGACCCGGAAGCCCGCGGCGAGGTGCCTTCCACGAAGGGAACCCTTTGATTTCCGGCCGCGCCGGCTCCCGCCGGTGCGCGACCACCCTCTACCGGGGCCACTCCCCCGTGAAGACCTCCACCGCCGGACCCGTCATGTAGACGCAGTCGTCCCGCTCGGACCATTCAAGCTCCAGGTCGCCGCCGGGCAGGTGGGCGAGCACCTCGCGTCCCGTGCGGCCCAGCAGGTGCATCGCCACGCAGACAGCCGAGGCGCCCGTGCCGCAGGCCAGGGTCGCGCCGCTGCCCCGCTCCCAGGTGGCCATCCTCAGCTCCTCCGGGGAGAATACCTCCACGAAGTGAGCATTGACGCGCTGCGGGAAGGCGTCGTGGTTCTCTATCTGCGGGCCGAGCTCGCGCCAGTCGAGCTCATCGAGCTTCTTGACCGGCACCACGCAGTGTGGGTTGCCCATCGAGAGGCACGTCACCCTCAGCGTGGTATCGGGCAGCGTCAGTTCCTCGTCCACCACCCGCTCATCCTCTGGCCCCGTCATGGGAATCTCGGAGCGACGCAAGAGGGGGCGGCCCATGTTCACTGTTGCGGCGCTTGCCGTTTCCCCCTCAATGACGAGCCGGACGGTGCGCAGCCCCGCTTTCGTCTCCACCAGCATCTCCTCATTGCGACAGAGGCCGTGCTCGTAGGCGTACTTGGCCACGCAGCGGATGCCGTTCCCGCACATCTCGGCCTCGCTGCCGTCGGCGTTGAAGATGCGCATCCCCACGTCGGCCTCCTCCGAGGGGGTGATGAGGATAAGCCCGTCGGAGCCCACGCCGAAGTGCCGGTGTGAGATCACCCGCGCCAGGGCTGCCGGATCCTCCACGCGCTCCCTATGGCAATCCACGAAGACATAGTCATTTCCCGTGCCGTGCATCTTGGTGAAGCGCATCATCTCACCCCCAGACTTCCCCCGGCGGGAAACAGGAAGACCGGCTCGCGCAGCTCGGCGCGGCAGTCCGGAGCGATCAGTCGGTAAGGGGTATTCGTTCCGGTCGGATTCTTTTCCACGTCAGCGGCCTCCAGAAGCCGCGCGGCAGCCCTCGAAGGCGCAGCCGCCCCGAGCGCGACCAGCACGCGGCGGAGGTCCTGCGCCGTGAAAGAGGCCCCCAGAAATGCGAAAGCCATGTGGGACCTCTCGCAGCGCCGTCGCAGGTGAGCGAGTGCAGCGGGAAGGATTGCGCCGTGGTCGAAGGCCAGGGGTGGCAGCGCCCCGACCGGATGCCAGGCCGCCCGCACGGCATCATCTGCTCCCTTCACTGCGTCGGCTCCACTGCGGGCAATGCCAACGTAGACGGCGCTCACCACGCGTCCACGCGGGTCGCGCCCCGGCTTGCCCCACGCACCCACTTGCTCCAGGACGACGGGCGTGAGGCCCGTCTCCTCTCGCAGCTCCCGGGCGGCGGCGTCCGGCAGGTCCTCCTCCTCTTCCACAAAACCGCCCGGCAGCGCCCAGCATCCCCTGTAGGGCTCATTGCGGCGCTCGACCAGGAGCACCTCCAGCTCCCCTTCGGCCGAGCAGCGCAGCGCAACCGTGTCGGCAGCGACGCACATGCTTGGCGGCATCGGGCTCATTGTCTCTGTTCTCCTTCGCGATGGCATGTCCACCCTCACGCAGGCACGCGATGCTATTATGGGCGCCCCGGCTCGGGAATCAAGCACATGCGCTTCGAGCCAGGCGATGGGAGACGATGGTTTGACTTTCTCGTGCCTTGCATCACATAATGGCCGCGGTTTTGCCGATAGACAGCGACATGGTGCGCCGTGCTATGATCCTGATAATAGACAACTACGACTCCTTCACCTACAACCTGGTTCAATGCCTGGGCGAGCTCGGGGCGGAGATCGGGGTCTTCCGCAACGACAAGATCACGGTGGGCGAAATCGCGGGGATGGCCCCGGACCACATCATCATCTCCCCCGGCCCCTGCACGCCGAACGAGGCGGGTATCTCCAACGAAGTGGTGCGGCGTTTCGCCGGCGAGGTCCCCCTCCTGGGCGTCTGCCTGGGACATCAGTGCATTGCGGCGGCGCTCGGTGGGGAGGTGGTCCGCCACCGCCGCCTGATGCACGGCAAGACGAGCATGATCACCCACGACGGCAGGACGATCTATCGCGGCCTGCCGAACCCCTTCGAGGCCACCCGCTATCATTCCCTTTCGGTGCCAGAGGATTCGCTGCCCGATTGCTTCGAGGTGACGGCCCGTGCCGATCCCGACGAGGTGATGGGCATCCGGCACACGGAATACCCCATGGAAGGCGTCCAGTTCCACCCCGAGTCCTTCCTGACCGTCGAGGGGCCGAGGTTGCTTCAGAACTTCCTGGAGATGGGCTGAAGCGCCTCCGGGTCTCGCGGTTCTTCTGAACCCGCCGGGCAAGCAATCATGGCCGAGACTCTGTCGGACAAGAGGATCCTCATTACAAGCGGCCCGACCCGGGCCAACATAGACGCCGTGCGTTACATCAGCAACCGCTCCACCGGACGGCTCGGGCGCCGCATCGCCATCGAGGCAATCGCGGAAGGGGCGCGGGTGACGCTGATAGCGGGGCCGGACAGCGCCCTTCCCACGCGGCAGGACCTCTCTGAGGCCGAATGGTCCAGGCTGCGCATCGTGCCCATCGAGACGGTCTTCGAGCTTCTGCAGGTCATTCAGGCAGAACTCACCGCGCCCGAGCGCTACCACGCCGCCCTTCACGCGATGGCCGTGCTCGACTACGTCCCGCAGAGAGAAGAAACCGGCAAAGTCCCCTCGGAGAAGGAGACCTGGAGCCTTCGCCTCGTGCGCACGCCCAAGGTCATCCGCCGCATCAAGGTCTGGAGCCCCCGCACCTACCTCGTTGGCTTCAAGCTGGAGGTGAACAAGAGCGACGAGCGGCTCAGGGAAATCGGCGTGGCCTTCCTCAGGGACAGTCGGGCGGACCTTGTGGTGGCCAACGACCTGTCGAGAATCAGCGGGGAGCAGCATCCGGCCCTCATCGTCGGCCGCAGCGGAAACGTCCTGGCGGAGCCCCGCACCAGGAGCGACATAGCCCGCGAGCTCTGCCGCCTCCTGGCCCAGGCGCTCGGGTAGGAGCCGAGTGTCAGCGATCAGCCATGATCCATCGGCTGCTGCTGCCCACCGTCCCCTGCTCGCTGAGCTTCCCTTCCAGTGACGCGCCTTTCGCGCCGGTGCACAGGACCTCCTGCAACTCGCCGACCCGACCGCACGGGCCGGGGACGCTGACGCGCACGTAGCGGTCGGTGTAGCCCACGAGCGTCCCGCTGCGCTCCCTCTTCTCGAAGAGCACGCGCGCCCTGCGCCCAACGAAACTCTCGGCCCACTCAACAGCCATCTTGTGGGCCAGGTCACGCAGCCGGGCGCAGCGCTCCCTCACGACCTCGGGGCTGACTCGGCCCTCCATCCGCGCCGCACGCGTCCCGGGCCGTGGGCTGAAGGGGAACACGTGCATGCGGCTGAAGGCGGCCTCCCGGCAGACCCGCAGCGTGTTCTCGAATCCCTCCTCGGTCTCGCCGGGAAAGCCCACAATCACCTCGCCGGTGAGGGCCGGTCTGTCCAGGCGCTGCCGCGCGGCCACCGTGGTCTCCAGGAACTCGCCCGCGGTGTAGCGGCGCCCCATGCGCTCCAGCACCGCGTCGTCGCCGCTCTGGAGCGACAGGTGCAGGTGAGCACAGACTGCCGGATGCCGCATGGCCCCCAGGAGCCGCTCGCTCACCTCAGGGGCGTCCACGGAGCTGAGCCGCACTCGCCCGATGCCTTCCAGGTCGGCCACCCGCTCCACGGCGTCGGCGAGGGTTACATTGCCCTCCAGGTCGCGCCCGTAAAGGCCGAGATGAATGCCGGTCAGGACGATTTCGCGGAAGCCGCAATCAATGAGCCCTCGGACCTCCTCCAGCACGCCCGCCGGCGGCCGGCTCCGCGGGGTGCCCCGCACGTAAGGCAGGATGCAGTAGGCGCAGAAGAAATCGCAGCCGTCCTGAATCTTCACGAAGGCCCGGCCCCGCCCGCTGAAACCCCTGATGCCGAAGTCCCCTTCCAACCGCGCCGCCTCCGGCACCGGCCCTCCCGCTATGACCTGAAGCATCTCGTTGCATTGCTCCCGGCCGAAGACACCCTCCACCCCCTCGATCTCGCGCAGCACTCCAGGACACGCTGTCGCATAGCATCCCGTCACGAAGACCCGCGCGCGGGGGTTCCGGCGGATGGCGCGGCGGATGGCCTGGCGGCATTTGCGGTCGGAAGTATGCGTGACGGTGCAGGTATTGACCACGCACACCTCGGCCGCCGCCCCCGGCGGAGCTTCGCAGAAGCCAAGGGCCTCCAGCGCTTCTGCCAGCCGCTGGGAATCGTACCGATTCGCCTTACAGCCGAGGGTCTCGACGTGATACCTGTGGACTTCCATGCCGTTGTTCCAGCCATGAGGGGCACTGCACTGGGCCGGGCCCCGAGCGCTACGCGCGCGCCACACCCGATTCCCGCGCCGCCTCCGCCACGGCGTCCGCCACCCTGCGGTGGACCTCCTTGGACATGAAATCGGGCACCAGTTCGCCTTCAGGGGCCTGACGGGCGAGGGAGTGGGCCGCGGCGAGCTTCATCTGTTCGTTTATGTCGGCCGCCCGTGCATCCAACGCGCCGCGGAAGATCCCGGGAAAGCCGAGGGCGTTGTTCAGGTGGCGGCCGTCAATGGCCACCGCTGCTCCCGCCCCCAGCGCCTCGTGAGGCCAGATCTCCGGGGTCGGGTTCGCCATGGCGAAAACGATCGGCCCCGGTGCCATGGAACGCACCATCTCCGTCGAGACCAGGCCGGCCGCGCTGACCCCGATGAAGGCGTCCTTGCCCCGCAGGACGCGGTCGAGCGGTCCACTTTCGTCCTCGCGATTGGTCAGGCGCGCGAGCTCCTCCTTCGCCGGGTTCATGCCCTCGGCGCGATCCCGGTGGATGGCTCCCCGCCGGTCGCACAGCACCACGTCGCGCACCCCGTAGGCCAACAGGAACCGGGCGATGGCCGACCCCGCCGCACCGGCGCCGTTTATGACCACGTTCAGCTCGGAGGCCACCTTGCCGCTGATGCGCAGAGCGTTCATCAGGGCCGCCAGCACCACCACTGCCGTGCCGTGCTGGTCGTCGTGGAAGACGGGAATGTCGAGCCGCTCCTTCAGCCTTTCCTCCACCTCGAAGCACAGCGGGGCCGCGACGTCCTCCAGCAGGACGGCGCCGAAGGTCGGGGCCACCAGGGAGACGGCGTCCACGAAGGCGTCCGCCTCATGGGTGTCCACCAGAAGCGGCACGGCGCTGACGTCCACCATCTCCATCAGGATGACGGCCTTGCCCTCCATGACGGGCATGGCGGCGCGCACGCCGACGTCCCCCAGACCGAGGACGGCGGTCCCGTTGGTGACCACGGCCACAGTGTCGCCGATCGAGGTGTAGGGGTATATCCGGTCGGGGTCGGCCTCGATCAGCTTGCTCACCTTCGCCACGCCGGGGGTGTAGATCTTGCGCAGGTCGGCGACGGTATTGAGGCGGACGCGGCTGACCATGCGGGTCTTGCCCCGGACGTGCAGGGGGAGAACGTCCTCCAGTTCCGGATCTATTTCACGCTCCATTCG
>JAUWZH010000167.1 GCA_030615435.1 Candidatus Brocadiaceae bacterium
CCGCAGCGCCGTCTCGATGAAGTGCTGCCACTCCATGATCTCCGGGTCGTCCGCGTAGAGGTCCTTCACGCCGAGCATGCGTTGGGCGAGCTCGACGCCGCGGTCGCTCAGGTGACAGCTCTGCTCCTTCTCCTTGACCTCGTAGTCCGCCCCGGCCCGCGCCGTGCTGGCGACGCGCCGCGCCGCGTGGTACTTCTCGGACTGCTTCGTGACAGGGCCACTGATGATCAGGGGCGTGCGCGCCTCGTCAATCAGGATGTTGTCCACCTCGTCCACGATGGCGTAGTGCAGCCCACGGCTGAGCTGGACCTGGTCCTCCCGCCCGTACTCCATGTTGTCGCGCAGGTAGTCGAATCCGAACTCGCTGTTGGTCCCGTAAGTGATGTCGCACCTGTAGGCGGCGATCTTCTCGTCCCTTGGCTGATGCGACTGTATGTAACCAGAGCGCAGGCCCACCAGGCCGTAAACCGGCCCCATCCACTCGCAGTCGCGCCGGGCGAGATAATCGTTGACCGTGATGATGTGGACCCCGTCCCCGCCGAGGGCGTTGAGGTAGGCGGCGAAGGTGGCCACGAGCGTCTTGCCCTCCCCGGTGACCATCTCCGCGATCATTTGTCTGTGCAGCACGATGCCCCCGACGAGTTGGACGTCGAAGGGCCGCATCATCGGGTACGGGCTGTCCGGGGCCGGGGTGACCAGCACGCGCCTTGCGGCTTCCCGCACGTTCGCGAACGCCTCGGGCAGGATCTCCTCCAGGATGCCCTGTTTCTCCTCAAAACTCTTCGGCCCGCGCAGCCGCTCCTGGAGGCGCTCCGTGAGCTCTCGAAGCCCGGCGTCCGTCTTCCTCTGAAACTCGGGCTCCAGCGCGTTGATCCGGTCCACCACGGGAATCATCTCGCGCAGGATCCGCTCGTTGGCGGAACCGAAAACCTTCTGTGCAAAGCCCGTAACCTTTGTCAGAACGTTCGTTCCCATGAGTCCCTGTTCAGCCTTCCCTGGCCTCTCGAACTCAGAGGCGCACTTCACTCCCCACACGACCGGCACAGGCCCCTCGAGACACTTCGATCCATCCGTGAATTATAACAGGGAAGGCGCCCTTTTGCATCCTTTCCACGGGGCCTCTCCTTCGGTGCCGCCTCGATGTAAGGGCAGGGCACGCCCTCGGTTCGATTTCCATGCGGCGAGGTGCGTTGACGCAGGCCTCTCCTGCGAATAGAATGCCGCAGGGCACGTCCTGGATTCCCAAACATCGTTCCGTCCGATGCCAACTGAGCGCGGCAAAGCGCAGAGACCACGGACCGTCCGCAGGCTCCTGCGGGTTGCAATCGCAGCGCTCTGGGGCGCCGCCTTTCTGCCGGCCGCCCTGGTCGTGGGCCAGCAGCCTCCCCAAGAGCCGGCCGGAGCGCCGGGGGGGACCGGGGACAGGGTCTTCCTCTGGGACGGCTTCGAGCGGGAGCCCGCCGCAGCAGGCTGGAGCGTTGACTCGGCGGACGACCCCGCCCGACTGTCCCGCAGCGTCGCCCAACGCCCAGGGGGATCCTGGAGCCTGGGCGTGGAGGCCCGCTGCAAGGCCAAGAACAGGGTGCTCGTGCGGCGGGCTGCCAGGGTGAGGCTGGACGGGCTGACCGCCATTTTGGCCGATGTCAACTGCCCGGATGACGACCTGAAGTTCTCCTTTGCCTACAAGGATTCGGACGGAGGCTGGCACGAAGGCCCCCCCGTGCCCCTGCGCAAGGGGTGGAACCGGGACGTGCGCTGCCCGCTCTCAACGCTGCGCCGCCGCGGTGCGCGGGGCCCCTTCGACTGGGAATTGCCCGAGGAGGCCCGGCAGTTCTACCTCGTCATTCACGCGGGCGCCTCTCCGGAGGCTACCGTCCACGTTGACAACCTGCGTTTCGAGGGGCAGCCGGCTGAGGACTGGGACCGCATGCCCCCCGGGGACATCGAGGTCTATCAGCCGGAGCGGGGCGTGGGGCGCTATGGGAAGTTCGAGCTCGGCGTCCAGTTCGGGGAGGTTTACGGGAACCTCTTCGACGCCGACGACGTCCTGGTGGAGGGGCTCTTCACCGCCCCCGACGGCCGCACGCACTCTGTTCCGGGGTTCTTTGCCGGCTACGCCGACAGCGAGCGATTCGGCCCCGCCTGGCCGATCTTCCTGATAAAGTTCGCCCCGACCCGGCTCGGGCGCTGGACCTTCGCAGTGCGCGTGCGCAACTGCGAAGGCGAAACCACGAGCGGGCAGCGCTGGTTCTACGTCACGGAGTCCCCAAGCAACGGATTCGTGCGCGTCTCGCCCAAGGACCCGCGGTTCTTCGAGCTGGACGAAGGCGAGTTTTGCTATCCAATCGGGCAGAACATCGCCTGGGCCCAGGACTACGAGCCCTATTTCCTGCGCCAGAGTCAGACCGGACAGAACTGGGTGAGAATCTGGCTCTGCCCCTGGCACCTGCAACTGGAGAAGAAGGCCGGCCGCTACGATCTGGACGCTGCCGTGCGACTGGACCACATCGTGGAGCGCGCCGCAGCACACGGCCTGCGCATCCAGCTCGTGCTGCTCTATCACGGCATGGTAACGGGCGAATCGTGGGCGAAGAATCCCTACAACCGGTCCAACGGCGGCCCCTGCTACCTGGCGTCGGAGTTCTTCACCAACGCTGAGGCGAGGAAGCTGTTCAAGCGCCGCCTGGACTACATCGCGGCCCGCTGGGGCTACTCCAGCGCCATCTTCGCCTGGGAGCTTTTCAACGAGGTGGATTTCGCCCATTACGCCAGCTTCGAGGACGTGGTGGCGTGGCACCGTGAGATGAGCGCTTACCTGAAGCGGGTTGACCTCAACCGCCACCTCGTAACGACCAGTCTGTCGCGGGAGAGTTCCGACACCAGGCTGTGGAGCGTGCCGGGCATTGATTTCGTGCAGGCGCACATATACGGCACCGAAGTGGTGCAGCAGGCCCTGGAAACATACCTCACCCTGGAGCATTTCAGGAAGCCCTTCTTCATCGGTGAATATGGACGCAGCACCTCCCTGCCTGCGCAGACAGGGCCGGCGGAGGCGGACCGGGACCGCCTCGGCGAGGACCTGCGCCGGGCGCTCTGGGGGACGTTCACCCTGCCGATCGCTGGCAACGTCATGCCCTGGTGGTGGGACTCCCTGATCCGTCCCCACAACCTGGAGCGGTTCTTCGAGCCGCTCTCGCGTTTCGCGGCGGGGGTGGACCGGCGCTCAGAGGACTACGAGCTGATTGAGACCGCGATCCTCAAGGATGGAGGTTCCGAGATAGCCGTGCGGGGGCTTTTGAACAACCACGCCTGCTACCTCTGGCTGCACAGGCCGGCGGGCGGACGCCCGCCGAAGGCGCCCGGCCCGGTGCTCATTCCCCCGGAGAAGGAGTTCGCCCTGAGCGGCATGCTCGGGGGCAAATACCTCCTGACTGTCATGGACACGGCTACGGGGCGCATTCTGCGCCGCAGCGTCCTGACCTGCGAGCTCGGCAGGCTCACGGTCTCTCTCCCCCGCAGCGAGGGCGACGTGGCGGTCAAAATCGAATATCAGGGCAGCCCCAAACCGAGCTTCCTCGTCAGCCCGGAGCTGCTGAGGCTGGAGGAAAAGGTCCCCGCGCGCCGGCAATGAGAGCCGTCGCCTCGCGAAGGCGGGCAGGCGCCCTGCAAGCACCCCCGGGTTGTGATGGCGGTGCCGGTCATATACCATGTGCGGTCTGCAACGTCACGTGGGTCCAGGAAAAGGGCTGGGGAGGACGGCGCTCCTGAATCGGGCCTCGAACTGAGTCTTCTTGTTGCGCACCAGCCGGAGGGATGAAAGATGTCCATGGTCCATGACGACGCACTTGTTGGAGAATTGTTTGCCGAACTGGAGCAGATCGGCACGGTTGACGCGCACGAACACCTGCCGACCGAAGAGGCCTGCCTGAAGGAGGAGAGGGACTTCTTCAGCCTGTTCCAGTGCTACTGCCCCGCCGACCTGGTGTCGGCGGGTGCCACCGACGAGGACATGGCGTTCCTGGGGGACCGCCAGCGCGCCGCGGGTGTGCGCTGGGAGCGCTTCAAGCCGCTGCTCAGCGCCATCCGCACGGGCGCGTACGCTCGCTCGGCGCTCATCGTGGTCCGCGACGTGCTCGGCCTGGAAGACCTCAATGACGACACCTACGAGGCGGTGGGCGAGGGACTACGCGACATTCACAAACCGGGCCTCTACGACTACATTCTGAAGGAGCGCTCCAACATCTCCGCCTGCATCCAGTGTTGGTGCCTGGGATCGGAGCCCTATCCCGATTACTTCTATCACCTCGCGCCGGGTCCGGAGGTCGTGGACCTGCACAATCGCGGCGCCCTCGACGCGCTGGCGAAACGCTGTGACCACGCTGTGCACACGCTCGACGACGTCCTGGAGTGCATGACGCAGGTGGTCGAGAAGTGGCGCGCGAACCCGAAGGTGGTCGGCATCAAGAGTGCCCACGCTTACGGGCGCAGCCTCGCCTTCCAGAAGGTAAACCGCAGCGTCGCCGAGGATGTGTTCAACAAGGTCCTCTCCAACGAGGGCCACGCGCTCTCCACAACCGAAGCGCTGCCGCTCCAGGACTATCTGATGTTCCAGCTCGTGGCGCGGGCCGAGGCGGTCGGGCTGCCCATGGTCTTTCACACGGGGATTCAGGCCGGCAACTACAACCGCATCGCGAACGCCAATCCGTTGCTGCTTCAGCCCATTCTGGAGGAGTTCCCGCGGGCGAAGATAGACCTGTTCCACGGGGGAATGCCGTGGGTGCGCGAGGTCGCGATACTGGCCAAGTACTTCCCCGGCGTGCACCTGAACATGGCCTGGATGCACATTATCAACGCCGCCCAGGCGCGCTCGGCGCTCGCGGAATGGCTGGACATGGTGCCGAACACGAAGATATTCGGGTTCGGCGGTGACTATCACACCGTGGAGAAGGTCTACGGCCACTTGAAAATTGCCCGTCAGAACGTCGCGATGGTGCTGGCGGAGAAGATCCGTGAAGGCGCCTATACGCGCCAGGAAGCGTCCATGGTCGCCCGCCGCCTCATGCGCGAGAACCCGGACCGGTTCTATCAACTTGGCCTGGACTGAAGGCGCCGGGGAACCGGCGATAGTCGCCCGGGGGAGCCCCTGAAAGGATCACGCTCTGTAGGTTCCGAGCACCTCGGCGAAGTAGATGGTGTGCTGCTGTTCCAGCGGCATCTCGCGGTGTTCGGGCGTGAGGATGTAGTGGGGCGGCCGTTGCCTGTGATAGATCCGACATTCGACGCGAATGGGGCACTCGGCAATGGAGGGCGGCTTGACAAGCGCCGACGCGACGGGCGTGAGCCCCGTTTCCTTGAACTTGTCGTAGTCGCGGCCCGATTCGCTGCCGCAGAACGCCACGGCGTCGGCGATCCCGTCGGTCGGCACACACAGGACGAACTCGCCGACCTCATCCAGCAGCTTGTGCGTGTGGCATGCCGGCCGCACGGCAGCCACCGCTACGGGATGCTGGTGATAGAACCATCCGTAGAGTCCCCAACCTATCGTCATCACGTTCGGCCTGCCGTCCGTGCCGATCGAGGTCAGCAACACGCCGTGGCCGCCGAGATCGGAGTTCGTCTGGCGGTAGAGCGCCTCGATGATCTCCGCAAAGTCCACTTCCTGGCGCAGCATCTTCACTCCTTTCCAAATCCAGCAGGGACGCGGCAATCACTGTGGACATTATGGCTCGCCTGCGCACTGTGTCAAGGGCCTCTGCGGACCATTCAGGCAAGCGCGGCGCAGAACGCCGGTTGTGGCCGGGGAACCCCCCCCCGTTTAAAAGAAGCCTCCAGCACTACAGAGTCCGCGCGCAGCTTATTGCGTCCTTTTTTGTGGAAAAAGGTCTGTAACAGCATTACGGGGGGGCCCGGCCACAACCGGCAACGTCAGATTCCCGCGCAATCCTTCGCTCGGTGGCCACAAG
>JAUWZH010000353.1 GCA_030615435.1 Candidatus Brocadiaceae bacterium
GGAACCCTGCCTTCCTGGCCGCTCTGATTTGCCGTGCCCCCTTAACCGGTGTGAGGAACACAACGGCGGCTCCCGGCTTATCCGGCGCCCTGCGCGCCAACACGAACTCCAACTCTGCGCCCGCATCAGCCAGCGCTGCAAGCTTCTCGGCCAATCCTCCCGGCCTGTCCTCAATGCCTGCAACCCAGATACCCACTCGCGTCACCTTCAGAGCCATCACGCATCCTCCCAAAAGAAGTGCCAGGTGCGGTTTCGATCTGAAGAGACCTGTCCAGTGCTTCCGTCCCGAAACTGATGCTGCCTCGCAGGCAACCGGCTCACATGGTATAGCCTGCCGCTCGGTTCTGCAAGACCTGACCTCACGCGAACCCCGCCCGGGCTCGCTTCCACCCCCGCAGGCCCGGACCCATCAACAAGCGCCGCGTCCTGTCCCGCCTTGACCTCCTCGCCGCTCCACCGCTATAATCCGGTGTTTTGTCCAGTGGGGTTCCTTCGTTCTGCTCCAGGAAAATGATGGCCAAATCGCAGGACCTCCCGGGCTTCCGAGAAAAGCGCAAGATACTGTTCGGCAAAAAGACCTCGCCAGAGCAGTTGCGCGAGGCCGGCAGACGATTCAGTGCGGCCGGGCGCTATGACGACGCCCTGGAGTTCTTCACAAAGACCGAGGCCGACCAGGAGGTGCGAGAGATCGTCCGGCTCGCCGTCGAGCAGGGCGATACGCCGTTGTTTCTGCGGGCCAAACTGGTGCTGGGGGAAACGCCCACGGAGCAGGAGTTCAGCGCGCTTGCACGCGTTGCGGAGGCGAGCGGGCGAAAGTCCGTGGCCTACGTGGCGTATCTGAAGGCAGGTCGTCAGGAGGAGGCCGAAAGGCTGCGCTCGGAGCTGGGACTGTCAGGGGAGCCGTCGGCGGAAGGGCCTTCGGACGCCTCACCAGCCGCCGCCGAGGCGGAAAGTTCCGAATAGCCAGTTCAGCCCTCATCCATCAACACGGTACCCGGTTGGGTCCTGAATCGCGAAAGGCCCCGCAAGAATGAGACGGGCGAAGTCAGGCAAATTCCGAGCGCCGAGCCCGAAGGCTGACCGCCGGTCACTCAGTCGCCCAAGGGCCGATTCCCTGCGCCGGAGAAGGGGCGCCTTGCTGGTCGAAGCCGAGAACCTCACCAAGTACTACGGCAACGTCCCGGCGGTGGACCACGTCAGCTTCACGATGGACCGAGGTGAAATCGTCGGCCTTCTCGGACCGAACGGAGCCGGCAAGACGACGACGATGCGGATGCTCACGTGCTTCCTGCCGCCGACCGAAGGCGTCGCCCGCGTGGCCGGGCACGACGTCATGGATGAACCCATCGAGGTGCGCAGGCACATCGGTTATATGCCGGAGAACAATCCCCTGCACGGCGAGATGCGCACCAGCGAATACCTGCGCTTCCGCGCCGAGCTGAAGGGCGTGCCGCGTCGCCTGCGCAAACAGAGGATCGCCGGGTGTATGGAAATGTGCGGCGTGATAGAAGTCGAGCGCCAGGTCATTCGGACCCTCTCGAAGGGATACCGCCAGCGCGTAGGGCTTGCCGACGCCCTGCTCGGCGAGCCGGACGTGCTGATCCTGGACGAGCCGACCATCGGGCTGGACCCCAATCAGGTGCGGCAGACCCGCTCGACCATCCAGCAGCTCAGCGAACGCCATACCGTCCTCCTCTCCACCCACATATTGCAGGAGGTGGAGGCGATATGCAGGCGCGTCCTCATCATGGACCGGGGCAGGATCGTCGCCGACGACACCGTAGAGAACCTCTCCCGGCAGACCCTGCGCGGGACCGTGAGGGCCGAGATCAAGGGAGAGCCGAATGAGATTCGCGCCGCCCTGCTGGCGCTCGAGGGCGTGGAGGAGGTTCGGGTGGAGCGCTCGGACGGCTGGGACGCTTTTCTGATCACGACCGGTAAGGGGCACGACGTGCGCGAGGCGGTCTTCGCCCTCGCCTCCCGCAGGCGGTGGACGATGCGAGAGTTGACCATGAGCCGCGCGAGCTTCGAAGACGTCTTCCACCGGATAACCATGCAGGACGAGGGGGAGAATGAGTGAGGATTCCGCCAACTCGCCCTCGCAGAGCGAGGTCGGTGCCCTGCTGAGCTGGGAGAACCTCGGCGCTCAACCCGCCGGGCGAGCATTCC
>JAUWZH010000218.1 GCA_030615435.1 Candidatus Brocadiaceae bacterium
GGAATGACAATGAGTGAAATGTAACCTCAGGCCGCAAAAAAAAGTTGGAGCGTATCACCTTGCCAGGCAAGGAGTTACGAAAACGCTGGGGGAGAGTCCCTCCCTCTCCGCCAGAAATGAAAGAACTTGTGACGTGCCTCAATAGTGTGGCGGAGAGGGAGGGATTCGAACCCCCGGTACCGCAATGCGGTACAGCGGTTTTCGAAACCGCCCCGTTCGGCCGCTCCGGCACCTCTCCGCATCGGACCTGCCGCTGCCGCGAGGACCCACCGATGAATGCAGCCCACGACGCCACACGGATCAAGGCGGGCGGGTTGTGGCAACTGCACTCCGACATTGGCGCCCGGTCGAAGCCGCTGCGCAGGGGATTGATCCTTCGCAGGCTCGTTCTCAGAGCCCCCTCAACACCTCGCGAAGGGCCACATTCAGAGCCGCTGCGTCCGGGTAACGGTCTTCGGGCTCCTTTTTCAGGCACTTCATTACGACGTCGCTCAGGGCTGCGGGGACCTCCGCCCGGACCTCATTCAACGGCCTTGGCGCAGCGGCGAGGTGTTGCGGGCCGACATCATCCCCGGTAAAAGGCGGACTGCCCGACAGCAGCTCATAGGCCATACACCCCACGGCGTAAACGTCAACAGCCGGGGTCAGATCCGCCTGGCCGAGCACCTGTTCCGGCGCCATGTAGCTCCACGTTCCGGAGATGCCTCCCGGCATCGTCAAACGAGTGACTCCAAGCATCACGGCGAGCCCGAAATCCATGATCTTTGCCGTGCCGTCCCGGGTGAGCATCACGTTCTCCGGTTTCATGTCCCGGTGCACGATGCCCTTCTCATGGGCGCACCCCAGACCGTCGGTGATCTGCAGCAGCAGCTCGACACATTCCTTGGGATCGAAGGGGCCCTTGCTCTTGAACGCATCCCGGAGGCTCTGGCCTTCCACATATTCCATGCTGATGTAGGAGTTCCTCGCCTCCTCACCGACGTCGAAGACCGCCACGACGTTCGGGTGAGAAATCTGCGCGACCGCCTGGGCCTCGCGCAGCAGGCGGAGCCTCAACTCGTCGTTTTCCGCAACCTCCGGGGGCAGTATCTTGAGGGCCACAGTCCGCTTCAGGCGCTTGTCTTCGGCGAGGTATACTTCTCCCATTCCTCCCTTGCCCAACAGCTTCTTGACGGCGTATTTTTCTTTGGCCGCCGATGAGAGCGACTGGTACTGCCCCCTCACAACAAGGGTCGGCTCCCCCCCGGGGGCGGTCGAAACCGTCGGAGCCGCGTCGGCGAAGACCTTGCCGAGCATCTCCACCTCCTGCAGCTTCTCCTCCACATCGCGATAGTGATAGTCCACGGCGAGGATGCGCTCGTAGACACGCCTCGCCTCGCCATACCGGCCGGCCAACTCGTGCGCCCTCCCGATGCCGTAGAATATCTCAATGTTGTCCGCCGATACGTCCTCATTCTCATCCAGACAGGCTTTGTAGCGATCTACGGCGATGTCGTAGAGATTTTTTGCCATGAAGCACTCCGCCATGTGCATCAACGCCTGCCTGCGGTGGTTCTCGCTGGTGACGGCCCGCTGCAGTCGTTCGATTGCGGTGTCGTACTGGCCGTCCTGCACCATGAGCACGCCGAGTTCCAGGTGCTTTTCCGCGTCGTCCGGATGCAGGTTCAGGTGCTCGGTTAGTGCGCTCATGGCAGCCGGCACATCGTTGATCGCCTTGTAAAGTCGCCCCGCCTTGCCGTATTGTCCGGCCTGTTCGAAACAGCGCGCGGCCTGGGCAAGGTTGCCGCTTTGCTCGAACGACTCGGCGGCCTTCTCCAGTTGGCCGGCCTCGGCGAAACAGGCTGCAGCGTTTTCGCGCTGCCCATGCTGCTCGAAGATCATGGCGGCTTTCCCGAATTCCCCTGCCGACCGATACAGCTCAGCGGCTTCCAGGGCGCGACCGTCCATCTCCAGATTCCTTGCCACATCGAGGTCCCTGTCCATTGATTTGAACAGCTCGGCAGCCCGCGCGTGTTCTCCCATGGCTTCGTAAATGGAGGCGGCCCCAGCGATATTGCCGGCCTTCTCGTAGTTGGCGGCTGCGCGGCTCTTGCAGTGAAGCAGATTGACGCTGGTCAGTTTCCTCTCCGCGCAGCGGAACGCCGCGACCCGCTCGGCGTCGTCAATATCGCCGCCCAGCAATCGGGTGTCGGCTTCGTAGCGACACGCGACGGCTCCGTCCTCCCGGCGCAGCAGCGCCGTTTCATCCCCCACGGAAAAGACTCCATTGCCGGCGGTCAGCACCACGTTGTGCACTGGGGACTCGTCCTGCGCCGACCACACGGTCTTCAGCGCCTCCAGGTCAACAAGCTCCACTCCGTGCATGCCGACTCCCAGCGCGCACCGCCCGCCGTCCGCGCTCAGCGAAACGCTGTGCACCCACTCGCTGACCTCGTATTGGCCCAGACGCTTGCCGTCAGCCGCTTTGAAGAGGACCAGGCCGTTTGCCGTGCCGACGGCCGCCACGCCGCCGTCAGCAGAGAGGGCTACGTCCCAAATCTGGGTCTGACTTCGGTATTCCCAGCCGACCGCGCCTTTGCCGCTGAGGCACAAGACCCTGTTGTTTTTCGTTGAGCAGAGAATGCGTTCGCCCGATCGGTCCACGCTCACCCTGGCAGCTTCGCCCGGCAGTCTATATGACCAGAGGACGGTCTTATCCTCGTCGAGGAAATAGAGCCGCCCGTCGTCGCAGCCCACCGCCAGGTGGCAGTCTGCGGATAGGGCGACACAGCGGGGCACCCCGCCCCCGCCTGGCTTGTAAGTCCACATCCGCTCGCCGCTGCTCTCGACGAGCTGCACCCGGCGGGCGGCGCATCCGAGGGCGATGCGGCTTCCCTTCTCTGAGACGCTCAAACAGGTCGGGGAGGAGTTCAACTCCCGCTGCCATGCCAGCTCGGGGCGCAATACCCTTCCATACAGGGCCGCAGATTCTTCGAGCGTATCATTATCCTTTTCGTAGGCTTGCGCTGCCCGGAGCGTATGGCCCGCGGTTTCAAACAGTTTGCCGGCCTCTTTGTGCCTGCCCAGTTCAGCAAAGCACTGCGCGCTCTCAAGCAGCCGTCCGCCCTGTGCGAAAAGTCTCGCGGCGGAGGCCTTGTCGCCCGTCTCACAGTACAGCTCGGCGGCCCCCGCAGAGTCTCCCGATTCTTCGAGCAGGTGCGCCGCTTTCTCCAAGTGCTGCGCTGCCCTGTAGACCTTGCTCGCGTTGGCGACCTCGCCGGCGAGCTCGTACAGCCTGCCGGCCTCGTCATAGCGCTCGAGGTCAGCCATCAGAGCAGCCGCTTGAGAAGGCATATCCAGGCTCACGTACATGTCGGCGGCGCGCTCGTAGTCCCCGGCTTGCTCCAGAGCCGAAGCGGCCCGCTTCCGATCGGCCGCAAGGACCCACAGCTCTGCGGCGTCGCTGAACGCCTCGGCCCTCTCAAGGATGTCCGCCGCCCGGCCGTACGCCCCGGCCTTGACTGCCGCCTCCGCCGCGCGTCTCAGTTCCCCTTGCCCTTCGTAGACATCCGCGAGAGCGTCCCATGCGTTGGTCTTTTCCAGCAGCCTGATTGCCTTCGCGCTGCGGCCCCTGGCGAGGAGCCTGCGGGCTTTGCTTCTGTGACGGCGTTCACGCCAGTTCATCGTCCTGTCTCTCCAGCCTTCCTTCCAGGGCCACACCCCCGCTCTGACACAGCTCGGCGAGCGTGGGGCGCTCGTGTTCCGGCATTTCCTTCTCAGAGGTCGGCACCACGCGCAGCACGTCCTCCAGGCTCGTCGTGCCTTCCACTGCCTTGAGGAAGCCGGCGTGTTTAAGAGACGAGAATCCGGGTATCTTGCGCAAGCTCTGCCTGATCTCGCGCGCAGAGGGCCTATCCAGCAGGACGCTCCGCATCTCCGGGCCGACCGTCGCCACCTCGAACACCCCGGTGCGCCCCTGATATCCGGTGCCGAGGCACGCCGGACATCCCTCTCCGCGCCGGAAGTCAACACTGTCGGGATCAAGATCTCTCACTTCAAAGACCTCCAACGTCGCCGGGGCCGGCACATGGACCTGAGAGCAGTTCCTGCAGGTCCTGCGAACGAGCCGCTGGGCCACGATCACGAGGGAGCAGGAGCTGAGGAAAGCGGCCGCCGTGTCTATGTCGCCGAGGCGCACCAGGGCGCTCGCCGTGTCCTCCGCGTGGAGGGTAGAGAAGACTCTGTGGCCCATCAGTGCGCACTCCAGCAAGGCTTCGGCAGTCTCATCGGCCGTGATCTCGCCCAGGGCGATCACGTCGGGATCCATGTGGAGCACGTCCTGCAGGGCCTCGCGGACTCCTGCGGCGTCCTTCGTTGGAAGGTCTCTCTGAAGCGCTCCTTCGAGGAGAAGCTCCACGGGACTCTCAACAGTCACTATCTTGTGGGACCCGTCATCCAGGTGGTTGAGGGTGGCGTAAAGGGAGGTCGTCTTGCCTGCTCCGGTCGGCCCGACGAACAACGTGAGGCCCGAACTGCGTTCGGCAAGCTGCCGGTAGTGCAGCAGCACTTCCGGGACCATCCCCAAATCCTCCAGGTCCATCAGGCTGCTCTCCGCAGAGAAAATGCGGAGGGCAATCGAATCGCCATATACTGTTCGGCAAATCGTGAGCCTCAAATCAACCTCTTGGCCGTCCACCCGGGCCACGATTCGCCCCTCCTGGTGCTGGGCGCCTCCGGATATGTCAAGGTTTGCCAGAGCCTTCGCCCGGTTCGCGAGGGGCCGAGCGATAGAGAGGGGGTATTCGGAGCGGAAAAGGAGCACCCCGTCTATGCGGTAGCGCACCCACACGCGGTCCCT